>JAJFMO010000340.1 GCA_020697475.1 Paenibacillaceae bacterium
CATCCTCTTCCTGTTTTCCGCTGGTCGTCTGGGACGGGAATGGCGAGACCGCTGTGATCCTTAAACCTTTATGGGTCGCTTTGGCCAAAGCCAAGACCGGTTTTGCCAATCCGTCCGCACCGATTGCAGCTAGCGCCCGCCGGCTGAGCGCGAACGGCAAGTTCAACATCGTCGCCCCTTGGAGATCCTGACGGCCGAGGAAAGCGTTGAATGTATAGGCTGACAACGTCTCGTTCGATACCCGCCACTTGCCCGATGGTTTCACATACGGGTTCAGTGCGATGTCTGCTCCTTGCTCCAGTGCATGGATGAAGGTCCTGATCGCATCCGCCCCCGGCGCACCATCCGCCTCCAGAAAAACGATTCTATTCCCGCGTGCTTCGCGAGCCGCACGACATAGGGCGGCATGTCGCGAAAGGATGTCGGGGAGGTGGAGTACCTTCGTCTCCTCGGCCTTCGATCCCCCGGCCTCCACGAACTTGTCGACAACCCCGACGCTTTTTTCATTCGTTGCCACGATCCATTCGGATTGCGCATTCGTCTGCTTCATTTGCTCCAGGATGGCTTCAATCGCCTCGCGGCCGCCGTTGGACCACAATACGAAAGACACTTCGGGGCGGACCGTATTGGATGCGAACAATTCATGCAACCAGGCCCCCAACTTGATCTTGTTGCGTTTAACGTTTCGCCTGATCACCCAGCATCCCCCTTCGCCTTAGGAAGTTGCTACATGTATATGGAAAGCGGCGCAATACGAAACGGCGCTTGTACAGTCAAGCGTATTGCCTCGGCTGTCACCTAACTTTGATGAGACCCAAGCTGGTGGAAGTGTACGAGTCGCCGAACCCGATCGGCACTGCACGTTCAGCCCGGGCTAGCTGTGTTGCCGGGATGCAGACTGATCGCTACAATGGATTTAAGCGGCCTTGAGATCGCCTACCTGTGCGCGTCCACGGAAGTGATTTAAAATAGCGCAAAAAATTTATAGGTCAGGGATGATTCACATTAAACTTTTATACGGCGTAACAACAGCGATGATAACCCCCTTCGACGCCAAGGGGAAAGTTGACTTCAAGCAAGTGGCGGCGCTAACCGATTTCCTTATTGGCAAAGGCGTACATTGCCTGTACCCGCTCGGAACGACAGGCGAGATGCTGCGTCTATCCGTGGAGGAACGCAAGGCGGTGGCGGAAACCGTCGTGCAAACGGCGGCCGGTCGGGTCGTTGTGTATATTCATGTCGGGGCGATGAACCAGGAAGATACCGTCGAATTGGCCGCACACGCCCACAAGATCGGGGCGGATGGGATCGGCTGCGTGACCCCCGTCTTCTTCGGGCTGAACGACCGGGAGATGGAGGAGTACTATATCAAGGTGGCGGCTTCGGTGCCGGACGACTTCCCTGTTTACCTTTACAACATCCCGCAATGCTCCGCCAACGATCTGAAGTCCGCTGTGGCCGAACGGATCGCTACCCGTTGCCCGAACGTCGTCGGGATCAAGTACAGCTATGCCGACATGATCCGCACAAACGAGTATTTGGCGATTGGCGGCGGGACGTTTTCCGTCATGCAGGGGGCGGATCGTCTGTTCTTGCCCACGCTCGCCATGGGTTGCGACGGGACGGTGTCCGGCACCTCGAGCGTATATCCAGAGCCGTTCGTGCGCGTCTATGAGGCGTTTCAGCGCAATGACTTGGCGGAGGCCCGGCGCTGGCAGCAAATCGCGAACAGCTATGTGGAGGTGCTGCGGGCCGGCAGCAATATGGCGTATTTCAAGGCGGGGCTGACGCTCCGCGGGATCGATGGCGGACATATACGTGCGCCGCAGCTCGATTTGACCGAAGCGGAGAAGCAGGAGTTGGTCGCCGGATTGCGCAAGCTGAACGAGTCGACCCAGCTGGATGCCGCGTTGGAGGTCAAGTAGACGGGAGCGGACGGGTTGCTGGGCAGATGTAGGGTAAAAGTACGCTTCATTTTCTCGAAAATGGCGCCTTTTGAGAATTTTCGTGTAAAAGTGCACCTTGTAGGGGCTGCCGGAAAATAGGTGGCCGAATGAGGTGCACTTTTGCGCTTCATTCCCGCGATTAAGCGATTTGGCCAGTATTATAGTGTACATTTGCACTATAATGACAGTCGCGCGACGACAGCCCTTGTAACGGCCACAGGAGAAGCTTAGAGCAGCTTTGGGGACGGAATCCGATTCTAACGGACACGGTGGCAGCTTAGATCACCTTTCGGGCCAATTTGGCGGGTAGTTTCCACTTTAAGCTGCTGCTGTGGCCGTTAAGACAGGGATTCCGCCCTGTGAACCGTCTAAGCTGCCCTGGCGGCCGTTACAGCCAAACCGTTGCCCAACCCCACCTGCCAAACTCCAATCCATCCCATCTCCAAGCCAACCTGCACAACCAAACCCAATCAAACCAACTCTACCAAGCCCAGCTCAATCCCTCCCCCGCCGAGTGGCGCAAGAGCGAGGTTGAGGGGACGCGGGCGTGGGGGCGGGGCTGCCCAGCCCACGCAACAAAAAACCACCCACGCAGCAAGTCGCAAAGCTTGCTGACGATGGTGGTTTTTCGTTTGCTTAGGCTGAGCCGTCTCTTACAGCATCTCGCTGCGCAGTTGATCCCCTGACTTCGCGGACAAGTAGGCGAACGGGATATCGAACACCGTCTTCGCGCCTTTGAAGCCTTCGGCTGCGTAGCGGGCGATTGCTCTGGCGTAAGCGACAAGCACGCTGGCGGTAAATTCCGGGTTGCTGTCGAGCTTCAGTCCGAACTCGATGATCTGCGTGCTGCTTTCCCCGGTCTTGCCGCTGCGGAACACGAGTCCGCCGTGCGGCATAGCGCTATGGTTGCGTTGCATCTCTTGTTCGTCGATAAAATGAACTACCGTCTCGTAATCAGAGAAGTAGTTGGGCATCGTCTTGATTTCCCGCTCGATAGCTGCACGATCGGCGCCTTCTTCGGCGACGATGAAGCATTCGCGCAAGTGCTTGTCCCGCGTAGACAGCTCCGGATTCTCACCGGCTCTGACTTTGCTGACCGCACTTTCGTGAGGAATCGTGTACTGGATGCCGTTCTTGACGCCTTTCACCCGACGAATCGCGTCGGAGTGGCCTTGGCTGACGCCCTTGCCCCAGAACGTGTACTCCTTGCCTTCCGGCAATACAGAATCGGCGAGCAATCGGTTCAGCGAGAACAATCCAGGATCCCAGCCTGTCGAGATCACACTCGCATGACCGCTTTGTTTGGCAGCCGCGTCGACTTGTGCGAAATAATCCGGAATCTTCGCGTGCGTGTCAAAGCTGTCCACGGTGTTAAACAGCGAGGCAAACTGTGGGCCTTGCTCGGGCAGATCAGTCGCAGAACCGCCGCACAGAATCATTACGTCGACTTTACCTTGGTACTTGGCCGCATCGGATACGTGCGCCACTTCAACTGCCGATGACACACTTGCCGGTTGGCGCCTAGTCAGGATGCATACAAGCTCCACGTCCGGGTTTTGGCGAATCGCCATTTCCACACCGCGGCCCAAATTCCCATAGCCCACGATGCCGACTCTCAATCTTCCCATAAAAAAAAATCTCCTTTTTTTGCAATTTGTCTCGCGGTACATTATATCACAGGATAATTCCGATCGCTATAGCCGGTATATTTGTGCATCGCTTTCGCCAAAGCTATAATGATAGGAAAAAATTCAACAGGGGTGCATCATGATGAAGATCGCTGCGATCGTCGGCAGTCTGCGTAAAGATTCGTTCAACCTGCAACTGACTCTAACCATTCAAGATCGGTATCGGGACCAAATGACGCTGAATATCCCCGATATCGGCAAGCTCCCCCTGTTTAACCAGGACGATGAGCTTGCCGCTCCTCCTCAGGTCGACGCCTTCAAGAAGGCGATCGCCGAAGTCGACGGGGTTATCCTTGTTACTCCCGAATACAACTGGTCCGTTCCCGGCGTCTTGAAGAACGCGTTGGACTGGTTGTCCCGCGTCGACAAAGTGCTGATCGGCAAACCGACGATGACCGTCGGAGCCTCCACCGGCATGTTCGGCACGATTCGCGCCCAGCAGCATTTGCGGGAAATTTTGGCCAGCCCCGGTTTGCAAGCCAAGCTTCTGCCGCCTTCGAATCACGAAGTGTACATTACCCAGGCGGCCGGGAAGTTCGATCCGGCAACTCGCCGGCTGACCGACGAGCGCTCCCTGCAATCGCTGGACAAGGCGGTCGCCGACTTCATTCAGCTTATTCAGCCTCAGGGCGTAGCTGGACTAGTTTAACCGGTGTAGAAACCCCACAAAGTGGAGCTTGGCTTCGGAGCCAATTCAGGTACTTTGCGGGGACCCCATAACAAATAACTATATTAATCAAAGGAAGTGACTAGCCATGCAAGCCGTATCCGAGCTCAAATCGTTGCTGTTCGAAGAATTCGAGCATATCGTCAAGTCTTCCGCCAATCTAATTCGCAAAGTTTCCCCCGAGCATTGGGATTATAAGCCGCAGGGAAACATGAGATCGATGCTCGAAATCGTGCACCATCTCGTCTCGATTCCTTCGGTCGATCTGTTGATCATGCAAGAGAAGACCGAGACGGAGATCCGCAAGGCGGAAGCCGCGATTGCCGCCGACGGCTCCGACAAGGAGAAGCTGATCGCCTGGATGACGCAAGGAACCGAGCAGCTTAAGCAGTATATGAACGGGCTGTCCGACGACGATTTCCTGCATAAGAAGACGACGCCGTTCTATATGCCGAACGGTTCGGTGCAAGCCAAGTGGCTGATCGAGAGCACCACCCACGTCCAGCATCACCGCGCTCAATTGTTCGGCTACTTGAAGCAGCTCGGCTACGGAGTGAACATGTTCGATTTGTATTAAGGCGATGTGAGTACGTGAGTACGGTGAACAAGGTCCGCTGCGAAA
>JAJFMO010000341.1 GCA_020697475.1 Paenibacillaceae bacterium
ACAGCTGCAAATCCACAGCCGGTGAATCCGCAACGAGCTACTCGAGCTACAACGCTGATTTCGTCAGCTCCGCGGATTCGCCCGGCTTCAAGGGCAGACCCTCGATACCGCGTTCCTTGAGCTTGGCGGAGAATGCGGCGGCGTCCTGAGCGATTCCGGGGAACGTGTTGTAATGAATCGGGACCACTTTCTTGGCCCGCAGCCATTCGGCGGCAATGACCGCATCGTCCGGCCCCATCGTGAAGAAATCCCCGATCGGCAGCAGCGCGCAATCAATCTTGTTCATTTCCCCGATCATCTTCATATCCCCGAACAACCCCGTATCCCCGGCGTGCAAAATCGTCAGGTCGTTCCAGTAAATCAAAAATCCGCCCGGCATTCCTAAATAAACGATCTTCCGCTCATCTTCAAAGATCATGCTTGAACTGTGGAAAGCATGCACCATCTTGACCTTGGCAAAACCAAGATCAGCCGTCCCCCCAAGGTTCATACCGATCGTCTTGACACCGTTCCAAGAAAGATAGTTGGCCAGCTCGAAAGTGGCGACGATCGTCGCATCGTTCGCTTTGGCGATCGCCGTCGCATCGGCGATATGATCGCCGTGCCCGTGGGTGAGCAGAATATATTGCACGCGAATATCTTCCGCTTTAGCAACGGCTGCCGGATTGCCGCTCAGGAACGGGTCCACGATGACAGACTGGCCGCCTTCAGATAGCTGCACACAGGAATGTCCATGATAAACAAGCTGCATTGCAAACTCCTCCTTGGACTTTAATGTGAGGCCGAAGCCTCCATCCACCTCATTATAACCGTTTATTTCGCCTTCGGTCGATACCGCCTGACCCCCAGCCCCGACACCGCTACCGCCCCGGCAAACAACACCAGGAACACGACCGCGCCGATCACAATTTTCCCCGTCGTCCAGTCGGCCACCGTATCCCGCACCCACTCGTAATGAGTCGTGCAGCGATACAGAATGTACCCGGAGCCCGCGAACGCGAGCAGCTTGACGACGAACTCCGGCACCCACCGAACGAGGAAGCGATAGAATACGAGCGCCAACACAAGGACGTACATTAGTACGCAGGCGGCGGCGAACAAGATGGGATAGAGCACATTTTGATTGTTGAAAAAGGTTAAAGTATCCATCAATCGGTACCTCCCCTTGCCACCAGGCCGTTGCCGCTCAAAATCAGCATCACCGAGCCGTCCCCGAGAATCGACGCCCCCGCGAAATCGTCGAGATGCTTCAACCCGTCCTCCAGCGGTACGATCACCACTTCTTGCTGGCCGGCAAACGAATCGACAACGACGACGTGGCCATTTTTCAATAAAATCATATACAGATAAGCGCCGGCCGACGACGCCTTGAGCCGGAAACGCTCGACAAGCGAGATGACCGGACAAATCCGGTTGCGCAACACGACGATCGGCGACCCTTGCATCGTCCGCAGCTCCGAGCGGTTCATCCGCACCGTCTCTTCGATCTGATCGAGCGGAATGCCGTAAAATTGGTTGCCCGCCTGCACCTTCAGCACCTGGGTCATCGACAAGGACAGCGGGAGCTCGATCGTGACTGTCGTCCCATGGCCAGGATGACTGTCCACCCGGACGTCCCCTTGCAGCTTCGCCACCGTCGAGCGGACGACATCCATGCCGACCCCGCGGCCGGACAACGAAGTGATCTCTTCAGCGGTGGAAAATCCCGTTTGAAAAATGTACTGCAGAACGTCCTGGTCCTGCAGATTCATGGCGCGTTCGCGTTCGAGCAGTCCTTGGCCGATCAGCCTCTCCCGGATGCGGTTGGCATCGATCCCCCTGCCGTCGTCCGCCACCTCCAGCACAATCCGGCTCCCTTCCCGGGAGGCGCGGATGGCAAGCAGCCCTTCCTCGGGCTTCCCCTTGCGCAGGCGTTCTCCCACCGGTTCGATCCCGTGATCGATGGCATTGCGGATCAAGTGAATGAGCGGATCGAGCAACGCCTCGACCAGCGTCTTGTCGAGCGTCGTTTCCTCCCCGGCAAATTCCAGGCGTATTTGCTTCCCGGACTGGCGAGCCATATCGCGCACGAACCGGTTAAACCTCGAGAATACGTTGGACACCGGCAGCATCCGCATATCAATGATAGCATCCTGCAGCCCTTTGGCGATCCGATCGATCATCGCGTACTTTTCCTTCAACTCATGCCTGAGCCGAGCAATGTCTTGCCCTTCTTCGATGTTCCCGATGAGGAACGGGAACGAGTTTTTGACGATCGACAGCTCGCCGATCAGCTCCATCAGCCGCTCGACCTTGGATGTCTCCACGCGGATCAGCTTCTCGGAGTCGGGCTTCGCTTCTTCTTGGCCATCGCGGCCGCTCGTCAACAGCGGTGCCGCTTTCTCTTCGCGGACCACTTCCTTGGACAATGGCACCACCGCGACTGGCCCCGCCGGCTCCTCCCGCCCCGGAGCGCTCCCCTCATCACTGTACTCGTTGCCCTTGCGCTTCAGCGATTCCATCACCGGGGACGATTGCCCGGCCAAATCGGCCAGTGCGGAATCGCCTAACTCCTCGGCACACTTGAGCAAGATCTTGCGGGCCAATTCCCAGCGTTCGATCAATGGCTTACCCTTGGGCGCGAGAAAATGGATCTGCTCCACGACCAGCTTCCTCGCCATAGCCTCCTTCACCGCTTCGGAGATTCGGCTCTGCGGCGCCAACGGCAATAGCTCCCCGCGGTCCACTTCCCCGCTGTCGGAAGCTTTGCTCCCCCGATTCAGCGGCTCCTTGGATCCCGCCGCCGACGCACCCGCCATACCCGCCGAACTTGCCCATTCTTTCCCCGGATTTGCACCTGTTTCTTCCTCGAACAGATCGTCGAAACCCTCTTCCAATTCAGGCGCAAGCAGGATGCCGAACTCCTGCTTCTTCTCCTCCTTCGGCCTGCACAGCTCCCAGACGTCGAGCATGATATCGGGCAACGTCTCAGGGATATTCCCCTCCAGCCATCCGGAAATCGCCCGTTCCACCCCGTTCCACGTTTCTTTCCACCAAGCCGGGTACCGATTCCCCGTCTCGCAACGTCGGGCATGTTCCTGAATTAACACGAAGACCGCCATAAGCTGCAGGAATACTCCCTGCAACTCATGGCGCTCCTTGCGCCTGGCCGCCATGTCGGTAAGCTTCCCGATCCACCGTTCAAACGGATCCATGGCGGTTGCGCCCCACTGCTCCACCCCTTTGAGCTCCTGCACCTCGCGCAGAATGCCGGCCATCTGTCGCGCCTGGTACCGATCGAGCTTGACTGCGTCTTTGTCGGTCGGCGTTGGGACCGCAAACAAATGGGCGAACGTATACAGTTCCTTGTCCCCGTTCATATAAGACCTCGCCGCCGCCGCCCACTCCTTCGGGTCGTCGGAGAACAGCCGCTTCTCCTTCGACTCGCTCTCCTCACTGCCGCCGCGAAGCTGAATCTGCTGAAGCCGCTGAAGGATATCCGGATCGGACTGCGGATCTTCCTCGCCGCTCCGGATTCCTTCGGCCAACGAGCGAATCTGGTCGAAGCTTTCCAACAGCACATCCGTCAGCGCCGGTTCCAGCATTCGGATGCCGCCCCGCAACTCATCGAGCACGCCTTCCAGCAGGTGAGTCAGCACCGCGATTCCGCTGTAGCCGTACAAATTGGCAGAGCCTTTCAGCGTATGAGCCGCCCGGAATACGTGGTTGACCTTTTCCCGGTCGTCGGGACTTTCCTCCAATGCGAGAATCGATTCATTGATTCGGTCCAGCAGCTCGTCCGCTTCGTTGAGGAAAGACTGCTTCATATTCATCGGCACGTTCATGACGACACCTCTTCCGGCACAGCGCCGAACAGCTCGATGACGCTCTGCAGCTGTTCCGGCGTCACGGGCTTGACCAGATAGGCGTTGGCGCCCGCTTGATAGGCAACTTGCCGGTCGCTCGACTTGCTCTCGCTGGACACGACGGCGATCGGCGTCACGCAGTCGGCTTCGCTGTTTCGCAACTCGCGAATGAACTGGTATCCGTCCATCTTCGGCATGTTGATATCGACAATCGCCGCGGCGAACGACTCTCCGGACAGCTTCTCCAGTGCTTCCAGCCCGTTGTAGGCTTCGGTTACCGCATATCCGCGCTGCTGCAGGTACATCCGATAATAGTCGCGGGTCGCGGAGGAATCTTCGACGATCAGCACTTTATTCCCGGCCACTAACGCGTCACCTCTCTCGGTTTCTGATAAATGATCGAGTGTTGGAACTTGCATAATTGGAACACCGACGTAATCCGGCTCATCGATTCAGAATGGCCGAGGAACACGTAGCCTCCGGGCTTGAGTGAGCGATATAGGTCAAGCGCAGCTTTGCGGCGCGACTGATCGTCGAAGTAGATGAGTACGTTGCGGCAAAAGACGACGTCGGCTTCTTGAATGAGATTCATCTGTACAGAGTCGACGAGATTCAGCGGTTTGAACTCAACGATCGACCGCAACTTATCTTTCACCCGCAGCTCGTTTCCGGCTGGCTCGAAATACTTCTCGACGTACGCTGACGGAATGTGCCGGGTCGAACGGATGCCGTAGCAGCCTTTCTGGGCGACCGCCAGCACTTTCTTGTCGATATCGGTGGCCAGCACCTTGCATCGCGCCAAATTTTCCGGGCCAAGCATTTCGCTGAGAATGATCGCAAGCGTGTAGGCTTCCTCGCCGGTTGAGCAGCCTGCGGACCAGACGAGCAAATTCCCCGGCTCCCGTCTTACGACTTCCGGCAGCACTTCTTCGGCGAAACATTTCAACTGATTGAATTCGCGGAAGAAATACGTTTCGTTCACCGTCAGCACTTCGATCAAAGACTGCAGCTCGGCGTTCCCCTGCTCGAAACGCAACCGGCTGTAATACGAGCGGAACTCGGCCAC
>JAJFMO010000007.1 GCA_020697475.1 Paenibacillaceae bacterium
TTTGTATTCACGGTTGAATTGCGGTTCCGGCACTCGAAGCCGATGGAACGTCATCTGGTTGTTCTCGATGACGATTTTGCCGCGATCGCCGGAAATCTCATAGCGGTTCGTTCCCGGCGCTTCGCCTGTCGTCGTAATGAACACGCCGGTGGCGCCGTTCGCGTACTCAACGTAGGCCGTTACATCGTCCTCGACTTCGATGTTGCGGTATTTGCCGAATTGGCAGAACGCGCGGACACGGGTCGGCATCATCCCGACCGTCCATTGCCACAGATCCAACTGGTGCGGGTCCTGGTTCAGCAATACGCCGCCGCCTTCCCCGGCCCACGTTGCCCGCCAGCCGCCGGAATCATAATAGCTCTGCGACCGGTACCAGTTCGTGATGATCCAGTTTGTGCGACGAATCTCGCCCAGTTCCCCGGAAGAAATCAGATCGCGCAGCTTCTGGTAAATCGGGTTCGTCCGCTGATTGAACATAATCCCGAACACTTTGCCGCTCTTCGCCGCAGCTTCGTTCATTTCGCGAACTTGCTTCGTATAGACACCGGCCGGTTTCTCGGACAGCACGTGCAAACCGTGCTTGAACGCTTCAATCGCCATCGGAGAGTGATAGTAATGCGGTGTGGCGATGATGACGCCGTCCACGCTGCCCGAAGCGAACATTTCCTCTGTAGAGGAGAAACCGCGTACGCTTTCTTTCAGCGTCTTCTTCGCCCGTTCCAACTGCTCAGGTCGATTGTCGCATACCGCGGTCAGTTCAGCGCCGCTCACCTCGTCCTTACCCAAATATTTCAGATGGCCTGAGCCCATATTGCCGAGCCCGACCACGCCAATCCGCAATTTCCCCATCGTATCCCAGCCTCGCTTTCTTATATTTGTAATAAATAGGAACTCACAGTTTGACTCTCATTTCCTGAACGGACACTCTCCGTTGTCCGCCCTTCTTGGTAGGCGCCGGTTCGATCACCGGAGCCGTCTCGCCTGCTTCCGTCATCCGGCGAATCAACCTTGCCCGCAAATCGGCCGCCACCTTGGAGAACGATTCGTTCCCGGCCAAATTGTTCAGCTCGTACGGATCGGCTTGCAGGTCGTACAAAAATTCTTCCACATACCGGTCAGATCCCGGTGCTCGCCCTCCCTGCAGACCCGGCGCCACAACGCTATATTTCCAGCGGTGGGTGCGGATCGCTCGGCCGACCTGGGATTCACTGATCTGTATGAATACTTCTTCCGGCCAATCGGTCTTCTCACGGCGCGCCAGCGGTAAAATCGAACGCCCTTGATAGTGATCGGGAACCGGTATGCCAGCTGCATCCAGCAACGTGGGCGGGATGTCGATCAAGCTGACCAGCTCGCGCAGTTGACCGCCTTGGATGAAGCCGGGACCGTAGACGGCGGTTGGCACGCGAATCGAGCTGTCATGGCAAGAACGCTTGTATTCGGAATTTCTCGTCTTGAAATGGCAAGCATGATCTGCGGTATACAGCACGACTGTATTGTCGAGCAAATCCAAGCTGCGCAAAGCGTCCAACATCCGGCCGAGCGCTTCGTCCAAGCGCTTGATCATGCCGTAGTAGCCGCCCAGATGCTGCGCGCTCGTTCCGCCCAAAGCTTTCAAATCCGGCGGCGTGTAACGATCGTGGTAACGGTTCTCGTAACCGAACGGGGCGGGATAATCGTCCCGATGGTTTTGGTGGTGGGGTTCAATATACGATAAGAACAGGAAGAACGGCTCGGCCTTGTGCTCGTCGATGTATCGGATCGCCGCATCGGTCTGGGCATCCACACGATAGCCCGGCAGCTTGACCTCTTCGTTGTCGTTGTTGTACATGACAGTATCATAGGCGTCGGAAGAAAACTCAAGCACGTTCGAGGCAAGCCAATGCTCGTAACCGCCTCTTTCCTCCTCGATGACCGGTTCGCTGTCGGCCAGGTGCCATTTGCCGATGTATCCGGTCGTATATCCGTTATCCTTGAAATAATGCGCCATCGTCTTGCAATCCCGCGGCAACGGAATGCCGTTCTTGTAGCAGCCCGATGTGGTCGCGTATAATCCCGACTGCAGGCACGATCTGGCCGGCCCGCATACCGGCTGGCACGTGAAGGAGTTGTAGACATGCGTTCCCGCCGTCGCCATCCAGTCGAAATTCGGGGTCAAATCGAGTGGATTGCCGTGTACTCCGGTCGAATCCCAGCGTTGCTGATCGGTGAAGAAGACGATCACGTTCGGTTTCTTCGCTTGTTGCGTGTTGTCGTGTGAAGCCATTCGACCCATCCCTTCTATTTAAATCCAAAGCTGTGAACCAAAGCTGTAATATTACTTCGACAAAAGCCCGAATAATCCTGCCGGAGAAGTCAATTGGCGAACCAATTGTAAAGCTAATCCGCGAACGCCTGGCGAATCCGCAATATCTCCGGCATACTGTCGAGAAACAAGTCGACCAGCCTGGCGTCGAAGTGCCGGTCTTTCTGCTCTTTGTAATAGTCGATGATCTTCTCCAGCGGCCATGCTTTCTTATATACCCGTTCGCTGAGCAAGGCGTCGAATACATCGGCCACCGCGGTGATTCGTCCGAATATATGGATGTTCTCGCCGGACAGCTTCTGGGGATACCCATTCCCGTCGAACTTCTCATGATGTTGCAAAGCAATGACAGCGGCCGACTTGAGAATCTCCTTATTGGAATGCTTCAGCATCGAGAATCCGAGCGTCGTATGGGTTTTCATCACTTCGAATTCTTCTTCGGTCAAGCGCCCAGGTTTGTTCAGAATCGCGTCGGGTATGCCGGCTTTGCCGACATCGTGCATCGGTGAAGCCAAATGCAAGATTTCCGCCTGCGATTCGCTTAAGCCGTATTTCAAAGCAAGCAACTTGGAAAACTCCGCCACCCTCTTCACATGCGAACCGGTTTCGCTGCTGCGGTGCTCGGTAATTTCTCCCATCGTAAAAATAATTTCCCGCTGGGAATTTTCCAACTCTTCGTTCAAATAAATATTCTCGAAAGCTACCGAGACGTTGGCGCAATAAATTTCCACGAGGTAGCGGTCGAATTCGGTTAGCTTCTTGACCCCGCAGAAGTAAATGACGTTCTCCGAACCGTTCTTCCCCTGGAAATAGCAGGCGAATCGGTTGTCGTAATAGATACTCTGCCTAAGCCGATAAGCGTTCTGAATGTCGTTCAAAATATATTCCGGCAGCACGTCCGCCGCCTTCATGCCGACCGACTTGGAATAATCGCCGATCGCAGCCAAAATGTAGCAGTCGCGATTTTCCCGTGTCAACGCGATCCCTGATACGTCACTGCAGTGAATAACGTTACGGTCCAGCCGCAGCAAAGAAGTTAATTGGGTCAGCACGCCGATCGAGAACATCTGCATCGACTGAATTTTGAACAGCGTCGCAGACGACTTGATGATTTCTTCCAGTCCTTGCTTGTTCTTCTCGATAATTTTCAAATCGCGGTACGATCTCAAGGCGGAAATCACCGAAGTGAACAGCTTCTGCGCCGTAAGCTCGGTCTTCTCCTTGTAATCGTTAATATCGTAGTTGACGATGACCGTTTTCTCCGGCGCTTGCCCGGGCTGGCCCGTGCGCAGAATGATGCGAACTAACGTGTTCTTCAACTGCTCGCGAACATACCGGATGACGTTCAGACCGGAATGTTCCTCCTCCATCACCACATCGAGCAACATAATCGCCGTATCGGGGTGCTCGGCAATTAACTGCATTGTTTCCTCCCCACTGTAAGCGCTGATCAGTTCGACCTGTTCACCCTCAAATTCAAAGCCTCCCAGGACGAGGGAAGTGACTCGATGAATTTCTTTATCATCATCGGCAATAATAATTTTCCACTTGTTCTGATGGGCGTTCGTCCCCTGCAGCGAGCCAACCTCTTCCTCTTCTTCGGCAAAAATGAGCAGATCGTCGTCTTGGCTTCCTTCAGATTTAAGCATACTCATCCTCCTGTCCTGTCGGAAACTGAATCGTAAATTTACTGCCTTGGCCTACTTGACTTGTGCATTCAATGTTGCCGCGCAGCGACTGGCTTACCAAATTGTACACGATGTGAAGTCCCAGCCCGGTTCCGCCTTCACCGCGTTTAGTCGTAAAGAACGGGTCGAATATATGGTCGACGATCTCCTGAGGCATGCCTTTCCCATCGTCGCGATATTCCAAAGTTGCCCAACCCGCGTTGGCCCGCATCACGAAAGTCAGCCGCCCCTTCTCGCCGGGTTCGTAGGCGTGCTTCATCGAGTTCATTACTAAATTCGTCACAATTTGCGAAATGACGCCGGGATCGTTGTAGATTTCCACATCTTCTCCGTAATCGACGGACACGTCCAAATTCGTTTGGCGAAAACTCGGACGGAGGCTGAACAATACTTCCTCAATGTAGCGGCCTACTTGGAAATTCCGCTTCGCTTCATTGGATTGGTCGACGGCCACTTGCTTGAAGCTGCGTATCAACTCGGACGCTCTGCCCAAGTTCGTCTCCAGCATCTCCACCGTTTCTTGGGCAGCGGCAAGATATTGCTCGAGATGTGATTTCTTCATCGTGCCGGAACGGAAATTGTCGCCGAACAGCTTCGTCTGTTCGCGAAGGTAGGTGGCTGCGGTGACCCCAACCCCGACCGGGGTATTGATTTCATGCGCCACTCCGGCAACGAGCTGTCCAAGCGCCACCATTTTCTCCTGACGGACGAGCGAAGCTTGGGCTTGCTTGAGCTGCCTATACCTGTCTTCGAGCTGGGTCACCATGCCGTTGAACGCCTCAGCCACCTCGTTGATCTCCTGGCTGGCGTTGAGCTCAATGTTGGTGAATGGAAGCCCTTGGCGCACGGACACGGCCGCGCTGCGCAAGTTCATCAGCGGGCGGACGAGCAGCCTGCGAATAATCAGCATCAAAGCGACCATATAGAGCAGGCTGACCGCCACTCCGACGGAAGCGATCCACCAACCGCGCTTGGCAATCAGGTCGACTTCGTCCTTGGAATTGAGCAGCAGCTCGATCGCGCCGATCGAATTGCCGTCTTCCTTGAACGGAGCGTAAATCCTCACCTTGGGAACGTTATCGTCGCCGTCCTCCGCGCGGGTAATAACGGTCAGATCGCGGCGCAAATAATCCAGAATTTCCGGCGTTACCAAATCCCCGATCAGATCCCGGTCAGTCGATGCCAGCACCTGGCCTTGCATTCCGTGCAGGGTTAGCCGTAAAATACGCTGATTTTTACTCGCTATGTAATCGAATACTTGCTGAATTTTGCTGATCGAATGCGATTCCTCGTACTCCGCGTTGATCGCTGTCGTGATCCCGTTCAATTGGCTGACATACGCTTCGCGCACAGAATTGCTCAGGCTATTGACGTTATAATACACGAGCAAAGAGATCATCAGCGTTGTTGTGGCAGCAACCAGAAGCATCATTTTGATTTGAATGCTGATTCGTCTTCCACCCATGGGCAATATCCTCACTTATTTAATTTCAAAAGTCATACTTTTGCTGACATCGTAAGGAGTATGGTCGTTGTTATGCAGCGAAACTTTGACCACATGCTTGCCGGGCTTAAGGTTCGGGAATTGAATCGTTGTATCTGCTGTCATCAATTTGTCCCCGTCATCCACGTAGGCGTGAATATGTCCTTCCCCTTCCTTACGCGCTCCGTCAATGTGCTCTTTGGAAAGGGTTAAATTCGTCTTCACGGTTACGGTAGCTGTACTGCCGGAGGTTGTTAAGCCAACGTCAAGCGTCGGTTTGTACGATTGCGATTGGGCGCTTTGATCGTTGGAGTAAACGTACACTTCGTTCTGGCCGCAGGCTGCTGTGATTGAACATAACAAGATGAGTATTAGTCCGGTTTTCCACGGCATAATCTTCCACTCCCTCTTTTGTCTAGTTTTTATATTACCTTGAAACTGGTATTCTTTCCACGATATTTCTTGTACAATAAAATGAGGCTTTATATTACCTGTGAAGGGGTGTTTGCGATCGTGATCAAAGGAATCTCTCATGCCGCGTTTCGAGTCAGGGATATGTCCGCGTCGCTTAAGTTTTACTGCGAGGTGCTCGGATTCAAGAAAGCGTTTGAATTGCCGAAACCCGATGGTTCTCCCGGTTTGATCTATATCAAGGTGCGTGACGGCCAGTTTATCGAGTTGTTCTACGGGAAGGAAGGCGACGAGACGCACGCGCAGAACGGCATCGGCTACACGCATCTTTGTTTGGAAGTCGAGGATATTGAACAGTTCGCCGCCCATTTGCGGACGCATGGGATCGAGATCACCGCAGGTCCCAAGCAAGGTCGCGACACGAACTGGCAATGCTGGGCTAAGGATCCCGACGGCAACCGAATTGAATTTATGCAGATGAACCCCGAATCGCCGCAGATGCGAAGTTAAATGGAATTTTGAACATTTGCCTTATAAATAACGTTGTATAACGCAATTATGTTTGACAGACAACTTGAATTTTTGTGATGGAAAACTTTGCGCCTAGAGTGGCAGACGAGAGCGAGCCGGTTCGGAAATCCACGTTGCTTGGAGGTTTAAACTAACTTTACACTTTTTCGAGCTCTTATTTGATGAGAACGATGGGGTAGGCAGCAAATAAAGTTGTTTGGAGCCCTTATTCCGGACTTCTGAGCAGAAAATGGGCCTTCTCTTTCAAATAACGTTCTGAAAAGACGCTATGTAGCGAATAAAGCAAGAGTGGGGAAAATAGCACATCGAAACAACCTTATTGTGCTTGCGATACATCCGTTATATCGAATTATTCGAACTACGACATAATTCGGCCTGTGTTGCCTATTAGATCGGATTTCCCGAATTCAACCTGCCAACCAATTAAAAAAGGGTTTGCCCAGAGTGTAAACTCGAGGCAAACCCTTTATAACTATTCCAGGCCACACGTTGTTCCGATTATTTCGCGGACAGGTCAAGCCATGCCAGCTCTTCGCGGGTGAGCTTGATTTGCGTGCCGTCATGGCTCGAATGCAGCTCCGAAATATTTTGCGGCCCGACGAGCGCAGCAGAAGGAAACGGTTGGTTGAGCACGTAAGCGAGGGCAATCTGGATCGTCGAAACGCCCTTCTCCTTGCCAAGCTGTTCCGCCCGGCGCAATCTTTCCCAGTTAGCGTCGCTGTAGAACACCCGCACCTGATCTTTGTCGGAGCGGTCTTCCGGCGAGAAACGGCCGGAAAAGAAGCCGCGGGCCTGCGACGACCAAGACAAGTTCGGCATTTGCCGGGCTTCATGCCAAGCAAGAATTTGCTCGTCAGCGGAGACGCAACCTTTCCACCACGGCTCGTTCGGTTTGGCCAAGCTCAGGTTGATGCTGCTGAACGTAAAGCCGACCTTCCCGTTCGCCTTCGCATACTCGTTCGCTTCGTCGATCCTCGCGCAGCTCCAGTTGGATACGCCGATCGCCTGGATATGCCCCGCCTGGATGCGTTCGTTCAACGTATCGATAATCTCGCTCACCGGCACCGACGGATCGTCGCGGTGCAGCGCCCACATATCCAGGTAGTTCGTCTGCAATCGCTCGAGGCTGCAATCGATGTCTTCGTTAAGGAACTTGCGGCCGACCCGGCTCGGGTTGTCTTTGTCCGGATGCGCCCCTTTGGTCAAGATAGTTACTTTCTCGCGGTTGCCCCGCTCCTTCAACCATTGGCCGATCGCCACTTCGCTGCGTCCGCCTCCGTAGTTGTGCGCCGTATCGAGCGTCGTTCCGCCGATGGCCAGAAACTCGTCCATGATGACGCTGATCTGATCCATCAATTCCACTTTGTAATAGTCGGTTCCCAAAATAAGCTGGGAGCACTTCTTGGCTACTCCCGGGATCGTAAAATAGTTCATTGCCTGGCCTCTTTCTTGGTTAGATTTGTACCCGTTCACGGTTGCTTGCAGATTTCAGGCAAGCGTCGATCACTTTCATATTGCCCACAGCGTCCTGCGGCTTGAATGCAAGCGGTTTGCCATACAGGACGGCGTTGCCCAGATCGTCGGATTGCAGCGCATATTGGTTCACCTGCGGCGGTTCTTCCTCGCGGCGGCCGCCCTTCGTATAGACGACGAAGTTGGCAGAGTTGTCCGCCTTGCATGAAAAGGCTGAAGCCAATTCGATGCGGCCTTGTGTACCGAGAATTTCCAGCACGTTCCGCCCGGCCGCCCACATCCCGCAATCAAACGTTAACGCGACGTTGCCTGGAAATTCGATGAGGCCGGAAGCCATCATGTCAACCATGTCGTGCTGCGGCGAGAAGAAAGCTTGTACCGTCGCCGCTTCCGGCTCTGATCCCAAGATCAGGCGAGCCGCGCTGATCGGATAGCAGCCGACGTCATAGATGGATCCGCCGCCCATCTCGCGGTGAAACCTGACGTTCGACGCGGCCGCCGAATTGTTGAACGTGAACGCGCCGCGGATGCCGCGAATTTCGCCGATTTCCCCGTCGCGGATAATTTGCTTGATCCGCTCGTAGCGGGGGTGGTGGCGATACATGAACGCCTCGGCCAACAGCACGCCGTGCTTCGCGCACGCATCGACCATCTCCTGGGCTTCTTCGGCGTTCAACGCCAACGGCTTCTCGCATAGGATATGCTTGCCCGCTTCCGCTGCGCGGATCGTCCATTCCTTGTGCAGATGGTTCGGCAACGGTATGTATACGGCGTCGATGTCCTTATCCGCCAATAGCTCCTCGTAGCTTCCGTACGCTTTCGGAATCCCATGACTGTCGGCAAACTCCTTCGCCTTGGCCATGTCGCGGCTCGCGACGGCCGACAACACGCCGGTTTCCGATTCCCGGATCCCGGGGATAACGGCACGCTTGGCGATTGCCGCCGTGCTGATGATACCCCATCGCAATTTCTTATCTCCCATGAACTGCAGCAACTCCCTCGTTCTCATTTTTTATCAAAGCACAACAGCCCTATTATAAGACAGACACGGGAGATTGAATAGTTGTCTACCCAATCTCTCAACTGATACGCATCTGCTTATACGTCTGCGGCGCAGCGAAAACCCATATTGCCGGTCGAGCTGTCCGGGGTGTTCGAGCTGCGGGCGGCCACCCGATACCGGTTGCAATACGACTTATGGCACAAATAAGATCCGCCGCGCATGACGCGGTTCGTTCCGGAAGCCGGCCCTTTCGGGTCCTTGCGAGGACTTTCCGAGTAATATTGCTTGCCGAACCAATCGTTCGTCCATTCCCAGACGTTACCCGACACGTTATATATTCCGTACCCGTTCGGCGGGAACGATTTGGCGGGTGCCGTCCCGACATAGCCGTCGCGCTTTGTGTTATGCTCCGGGAATGTGCCCTGCCAAATATTGCAACGATGCTCGCCACCCGGCGTCAATTCGTCTCCCCACGGGTAGATCTTCTGCTCCAGGCCACCACGTGCGGCATACTCCCACTCTGCTTCGGTCGGCAGCCGCTTGCCCGCCCACTTGCAATAGGCTATGGCATCGTTCCAGGATACGTGCAATGCAGGGTGATCCATCCGGTCGTCGATATTCGAGTCCGGTCCTTCGGGGTGAAGCCAATAAGCGCCCTCAACCGGAGCCCACCAAGGGGTTCCCTGCACCACTTGACTGACTTTGGCCGCTTCCCATGGAGACAGAAAAAAGCGAAACACGAACGACCAGCCGAATTTCTCCGCCTCGGTCTTGTACCCTGTCTCCTTGATGAATTCGGCGAATTGCGAATTCGTCACCGTGGCTGCGTCAATATAGAAAGGGGAAATTTCGACTTCATGCACCGGACCTTCCCCGTCGGCGGAAAATCCTTGTCTCGTTCCGTTGCCCATCAAGTACACGCCGCCTTCGAGAAAGACCATTCCTTCCTTGGAGGAGGCGGACGCCTTATCCATGTTGGGGGTCGGTTCATTCACTTCCGTCTTTCCGGCAAGATTGCCGAAAGACGTAAATTCAATCGGTCGGCTTGCCCCGCAGCAAGCGGGTTTCGTTTCGTTCGACATCGAAGACCCTCACTTCCATGAAAAAATAAAAAAAGCCAGCATGTCCACCGCATATTATAGCACATTTTTCCCCGATGCGTTGGCTGGCAATTATTCGTATTAGTTCGAACGATGATGTATAATAAAACCTTATTTGGCTCTAATGCACCCCACAAAGTGTGGCCTTGCTTTGAAGCGGATTCAAGTACTTTGCTGGGACCTCGGAAATTATTAATTGTATATAAGGTTAAAAAAAGGAGCGTTATTCTCATCATGTACAAAATTATAGCCATCGACATCGACGACACCCTGCTCAACGATGAACGCGAGGTGACCACCGGAACACAGGCGGCGATCGCCGAAGCCGTCGCTCAAGGGGTACTTGTCACACTGGCCACCGGCAGAATGTTCGCATCGGCCCGCAACTTGGCCAAACAAATCGAGCTGAACGTCCCGCTGATTACGTACCAAGGCGCGCTCGTCAAAAACTTGATGGACGATAAAGTATGGTATGAGCGATTTGTCCCGCAGGACGCTGCGCTCCGCATCGACGAATATGTGCGAGAGAACGGCTTGCATCTGCAACTATATTGGGACGACCGGCTGTTCGCCCGGGACGACAACGACAAGGTGAAGGAGTATTCCGAATTGTCGAAAATTCCGTACGAAATCGAACCCGATTTTGCCAACCTGTTAAAGAGGCCTCTGCCAAAAATGCTCCTAATCGACGAACCCGCCAAGCTGGATGCGATCGCTCCAGAATTACGCCAGGTGGCAGGTGCGGATGTGCACATGACCAAATCGAAGCCGAACTTTCTCGAATTCATGCATCGCGAAGGGACGAAAGGCTGCGCCTTGCAGCATCTCGCCGCGACTCTCGGTTGCGACATGTCGCAAGTGATCGCGATCGGCGACAGTTGGAACGACCGAGAGATGCTGGAAGTTGCCGGACTCGGTGTGGCCATGGGCAACAGCGTACCGCAATTGAAAGAAATTGCCGACTTCGTCACACTAAGCAACAACGAAGACGGCATCAAGCATGTTATCGACAAGTTTGTGTTCGGCCGCAGTTAAAGTCACCCGGCGGACGAGCCGTTAAACTAGCTTCTGCGCATCTCCGGGATCAAATCCGGAGGTGTTTCGCCATTAAGTCCGGAGATCATGTTACGCGCCGCGGACATCGCCATATCGAACCGCGTCTGAGCCGTCGCCGAGCCGATGTGCGGTACAGCCACGACGTTCGGCAGCGTAAGCAGCGGATGGTTGGCGGGTACAGGCTCATCTACGAAGACGTCAAGTCCGGCAGCGCGGATCGTTCCGCGTTTCAACGCGTCGTACAACGCGGTCTCGTCGACCGTCTGGCCGCGCGAGCCGTTAATAAAGATCGCCGTCGGCTTCATCTTGGCGAACTGAGCGGCTCCCATCATCCGCTCTGTCTGTGCGGTCAGAGGCGTCATCAGCATGACATAATCCGATTCAGCCAGCAATTGCTCCAACCCGCAGTATGTGGCATAAAACATGAGTTCAGCCTCAGGCCGACGCGAGCGATTGTAGTACAAAATGTCCATGCCGAAGCCGAACTTGGCACGCCTCGCGATCGCATCTCCGATCCGCCCCATGCCGATAATGCCTAGTTTCTTGTGGTGAACGTCAATGCCGAACCATGGCGTCTGATCCCCCGCCTTCCATCTGCCTTCCCGCACCTTCTTGTCCAGCTCGGGAATGCGGCGAGCGGCTGCCAGCATCAGCGCCATCATGAGATCCGCCACTGTCTCGTCGAGTACGCCGGGCGTAATGGTAGCCAAAACACCTCGTTCCAGCAAAGCGACCACGTCAAGATTGTTGTAACCGACCGACATGTTGCTGACGATCTTCAGCTTCGGCGCACGATTGAGGAGCGCGTCATCGACTTTCGTGCCGTTGGTCAACAATGCGCTCACCCCGGCAATTTTGTCATAAAGCGCCGGTTGCGGAATCGCTTCCTCGGAACGCCACACCTCGACTTCGCAATGCTCCTTAATATACTGTTCCACTTCCGCGGGAATTTTTCTTGTCACTAACACTTTAGGTTTCATTCGTCGATTCCCCTATCCGTTGAAGGCGTAAGTCGGCATTCCCCGAACTCCCGCTTTGTAGTAAAACAATCCGCCGGCATGAGGCTGTTCGGCTTTCGCTTGATCGCTTAGGCCTGTTGAGGCCGTCGTGATATACAGCTCGTCCATCTGCTCTCCAGCAAATACGCAAGACGTTATCCGCGCCGCAGGCAATTGAATCGTCAGCAACCGTTCCCCGATCGCCGGGTTCCAGCGCGACAAACGGAAGCCATCCCATTGCGCCACCCATAGCATCCCTTCGGTATCGGAAGTCATGCCGTCCGGCACCCCTTGCCCGTCCGGTATTTGAATAACGACGCGCTTACCCGAAATCGTTCCTTTGGACAAATCGTAATCGTAGGCTACGACTTGCTTTGTCGGCGTATCGATGTAATACAACACCCGATGATCCGGGCTCCAGGCCAATCCATTGGACGTCGTGACAGGCGAGACCAGCGTCTCGATGCTCAAATCATCATGCAGCGAGTACAGCTCTCCGGCTTTCTTTTCTCCCTCTAGCGACATCGTTCCGGCGAGAAACCGCCCCGCCGCATCGCACTTGCCGTCGTTGAAGCGGATTTTGTCATGCATGGCCGCAGGCGCCGCCAGCTTGGCCGACTTTCCGGTCTCCGTATCTACGGAATAAAACCCGTCCTGCAATGCCGCTATCAGTCCGCCTGACGCCCGCGGAACGACCGATCCGACAAGCCCGGGAACATCGATCGTGCGATCGGTTTTCTTCGCGGGATCATAAATATGTACTTGCTTGCCGAGAATATCGACCCAATACAGTACCCGATTTCGAGCGTCCCAGCTCGGGCCTTCACCCAACTGCACTTTTGCATCCACAATAAGCTCCGCGTGCTCCACCAACCTCATCCTCCCATGTCCATATTGTGTGCCTTGAGCGTCGTTATCCGCATCGTACAAGGCCTGTTACTCCGTTTCATCGTAGCACGTCTTGGGCAATGCTGGCAATCGCATAATCACCTCGGGTTGGGCAAAAACACGGAGATTTCCGTCCACTTGCCCTCTTCACTGCGAATCTGAATCGTCCCGTCATGCTCCTCGACGATCGCCTTGGCGATCGGCAGCCCGAGGCCGGCGCCGCCGGTTTTGCGGGCCCGCGCCTTGTCCACACGGTAGAACCGCTCGAAGACATGATCCAGTTCATGCGGTGGAATGCCGATCCCATAGTCCTTGACGCGGATCACCGCCCCATCATGATCGGTTTCAAGACGGATATCAATCGCATCTTTGCTGTATTTCAGCGCATTGTCGAGCAAGATCAGGAGCAGCTGTTTCAGTTTCATTTTATCCGCGTGAATCGTTAATTCCTTCGTCTGGGGAGAGACGTTGACTTTCCGCTTATAAATCTTCTCAATCAATCTCGCCATCTGCCGGCAAAAAGCCACAAGTTCCAGCGGTTCGGGGGCGGCACTGCTCGCCCGCTCAGCGGCGGACAGATCCAGCATCTGCTGGGTCATCTTCCTCATGCGCACCGATTCGCTGTGAATCGTATCGATTGCTTCCTTGCGTGTATCCGCATCTTCCATCCCCCAGCGGCGCAGCAAATTGGCGTAGCTCTCGATGATCGTAATCGATGTCTTCAGCTCGTGGGAAGCGTCGGAAACGAATCGTTTCTGGGCGGCGAAACTTTCTTCAATCCGGTCGATCATCCGATTGAACGTCGAAGTCATCACATACAGTTCATCCTTCGGGTCGTCCGGCAACGGGATCTTTTTGAAGGAAAGGCTCGATTCGATATCGTCCATGGTGAACACCAGGTTGGTGATCGGGGTGAGAACGATGCGCGACAGCGTAATTCCGCCGAGGAGCGCCAATACGGCTGCGCCGGCCAAAGATACCGTTAAAATCGTGATCAAAATTTGGATGCTGTCCGATAGTGAGCTAAGCACTTCGGAAAATTCCAATGTCCCGGCGTAAGCGTCGTCGCGGACGATCGGCACACGCACCGTCAAGATGCGAATGCTGTCGTTGCGGATCAACTCGGTAGCCACCTGCTCGGTCGGTTTGGGGACTACATCGGCGAGTTCGTCGTTGTTGTGCAGCATATTTATGATATTTCCGTCCAGATCGAGCGTGCGAATCATGGAATTTTCCACCAAATACAGCTGCAGCTTCGATTCCTGGTTTGGACGCAGCAATATTCTTGGCTCGACAAGGTAGAGGATGTGCTCGGCGCGGTGCTGCAACGTTTTCGTCTCGTTGCCGGTTGCGATGCGGATGAACAGGAAATATACAAGTATATTCACGCACAAAAGGATCCCGATCAGCCACAGCGAGGCGTATACGATGATTTTGCTTCTGATTTTCATTTCGCCGGGTCCTTAATGCAATATCCGACCCCGCGCACGGTTTGAATCAGCTGCGGCTTGAACCCGTAGTCGATTTTGCGGCGCAAGTAGCGGATGTAGACGTCCACGGTGTTCGTGTCGCCGACGAAATCGTACCCCCACACGTGTTGCATGATTTGCTCGCGCGTCAACACTTCCCCCGGGTGTTGAAGCAGATAGACGAGCAGATCGAACTCTTTGGGAGTGAGGTCGATACTGCGCTCATCGCGGCTCACTTCGCGGGATTTGGTGCTGAGTGACAAGGTGGCAAGGCGCAACTCGTCGGAGTCGGCCGGTTCGGCGGTTTGATTCTTCGCGGCATAGTCCCGAAGACAGACGCGAATGCGCGCCAGCACTTCCTCAATCTCGAACGGCTTAGTAATATAGTCGCTTGCGCCGAGATCGAGGCCGCTGACGATATCCGGCGTCGTGTCGCGAGCTGAGATGAAGATGACCGGGGTTGCGAGAGCGGCGGCTTTGATTCGGCGAAGCACTTCGATACCGTTCAACTCAGGCAACATGATGTCGAGCAGGATCAAGTCCCACTCGCCGTTTGTGGCTTTGTCGAGGCCGTCGCGGCCGTTGTCTGCGGTGTCCACGACGTAGCCTTCGTGCGACAGCTCGATCGACAGGATGCGGGCGATCCGCGTTTCGTCTTCGACGATGAGGATTCGTTCCGGATGGTGATCCGGCGAGCTTTCCAGCTGTTGTTGCTGCGTCGATTGCTGCTGCGATTGCTCGGTTTTGTATTCCGGGTTTGGTTCCGGCATGGGCTTGCCCCTCCAGGCATGGAATGGCGTTTGTGCGTGTTCTGATGCGGTCTGACATTTCAAGCGGACTAACTCAAAATTGTTCACTACCTATTAGTTTGTCACGAAATGGGGGAAATTAACGCATGCTTGGAGGGATGTTGATCGATATTATTGTCGGGGTAAAAGTAATCAGCAAACTCACTCTCAGGTTGCCTTGGACAGGTTGCTGTCGCAAATGAATTCGAGGATGTGAATAGTCCACATAGAAATGCCACAAGTGGCGTGAAATGGCGAAAAATTGCAATAGGGTGGAACAGCTCGCTCGGATCCATGTGGAAAATGGGCATATGAGGTTCGAATTCGACAATAGATGCGGTTACCTCAACTGCTTAACTCAAGACGAGCTCTTGACGGCTCGATAGTTGCAGTTAACAGTTACCAAAACTTTACGACCTAAAACGGCAGTCGACACGATAGTTGCGATTACCAAATCTATTTGCGACAAAAGTGGCGGATTCAGGTGAGTTAGTTGAGGTAACCAAAACTATACGACCTAAAGCGAGCTCCAGTCGGCGCGATAGTTGCGATTACCAAATCAAATTACAGCAAAAGTGGCGGTTTCAGGTGAGTTAGTTGCGGATACCAAAACTATATGACCTAATGCGAGCTCCAGTCGGCGCGATAGTTGCGATTACCAATCTATTTGCGACAAAAGTGGCGGATTTAGGTGAGTTTGTTGAGGAAACCAAAATTATTTGCGGTAAAAGAGACGGGGGGCGGGCCGGCTAGTCTCGGTAACCAACGTTCTGTCGAAAAATTGCCATAAAGTATGGACGCCCTGCAGGCTTACTGAATATTTACGGAATTTGGGGATAGGGATTTTGTGGGTGAACTTGCCCTAAGAATATCTATTCTTTGTTGAAAGAAGAAAAGGCCAATAGCCTAACGGCTAAGCTGGTTAACGGCGTTTACGCCGTAAAGTGCCATGCTCGCGCCGTAGGCACGTCACTTAACGGCATTTAAGCCGTTAAGTGCCACACTCGCGCCATGGCAACGCAACTTAGCGGCGGTTCGGCCGTTAACTGCCACGCCCGCGCCATAGCAACGCCACTTAGCGGCGGTTCGACCGTTAACTGCCACGCCCGCGCCATGGCAACGTCACTTAACGGCATTTCTGCCGTTAACTGCCACGCCCGCTCCATAGCAACGCCACTTTACGGCATTTCGGCCGTTAACTGCTACGCCTGCTCCATGGCAACGCCACTTTACGGCATTTCAGCCGTTAACTGCCACGCCCGCACCATAGCAACGCCATTTAGCGGCGGTTCGGCCGTTAAGTGCCACTTTCGCGCCATAGCAACAACCACTTTACGGCAATACCGCCGTTAACTGCTACGCTCGCGCCATAGCAACGCCACTTTACGGCAATACCGCCATTAATTGCCACGCCCGCGCCATAGCTACGCAGAGTAACGGCCTCTTGGCCGTTACTCTGCGTGCCCGTGCACTAGCCAAGCCCCCTCGCCCCGCCTCAAGGATTGGCGCGGCAAATCTCGTCGACGGCGGCGAGCTCCTCGGCGCTTAAGCGCTCGCCGACGTAGCGAACGCCTTCGGCGATATGCTCCGGCTTAGACGAGCCCAGAATCGCCGAAGTCACTGTCTTGTTGCTCAGCACCCAAGCAAGCGCAAACTGCCCGAGCGTCCAACCGCGTTCGCGCGCCAAAGGCTTCAACTGCTCTACCAAACGGTAGTTGCGCTCCTGCTGCAGTAACCCCCGCAGCCTTGCTTCGCCCGCCGCTCCACGGCTTCCTTCCGGCGGCGCCTCGCCCTGCACATACTTGCCAGTCAGTAACCCTCTGCCCAGCGGGCTATAAACGATCACGCCGACTTGTTCGGACGCGCAGAACGGCAACAGCTCCCGCTCGATCTCCCGATCGATCAGGCTGTACTGCGGCTGCGCGCTCTCATAGCGCTCCAGTCCGTGCAAAGCGCTAATCCCATGCGCTTTGGCGATCTGCCAAGCCGCATAGTTGGAGCAGCCGATGTAGCGGACTTTGCCCTGGCGCACCAAATCGTCGAGCGCCCGCAACGTCTCCTCCAGCGGCGTCTCCTCATCGAATCGATGTACCTGATAAAGATCGATATAGTCCGTCTGCAGCCGCCGCAAGCTGTTTTCCACCGCCTGCATGATGTGATAACGGCTTAAGCCCGCATCGTTGACGCCAAGCCCGACCCGCCCGTGTACCTTCGTCGCCAGCACAATTTCCGACCGGCGCCCCTTGAGCAGCGGCCCCAAAATCGTCTCCGACTCGCCGGAATCCAACGGATTGCGGTTGTCCATCCCTCTGCCGTAAATATCCGCCGTGTCGAACAAATTAATTCCTGCCTCGAATGCCGCCTCAACCACTTTCTTCGATTGCTCCGCATCGATCCACCGCCCGAACGCCATGCAGCCCAGGCTGATTTCCGACACTTTCATACCCGTTCGTCCCAATTTCCGAAAACGCATTGACACCATGCCTCCTCTCCCTTCAGAACCATTCTATCGCTCGAACCCGTCCCTTGCAAACGTGAACATATCCTCCGCGAATATGATATACTGGACGAGGCACTCAACTGTCCTACATACTGTACAATCACTTGCACAGGAGGAGATCACGTGGAATTTAATCCGAATCGTTACGATCACATGCAATACCGCCATTGCGGCAAATGGGGGCTCAAGCTTCCGCTCATTTCTCTCGGAGGGTGGCAGACAGTCGGAGGGTACGAGGCAGAGGAACAGGCGAAAAAATGCTTCTTCAGCGCCTTCGACGCCGGAATCACTCACTTCGACTTCGCCAACAATTATGGCACGCCTCCAGGCAACGGGGAAATCACCGGCGGGAAAATATTGCGCGAGCTGCCGCGCGACGAAATTATTATTTCCAGCAAAGCCGGATATCATATGTGGGAAGGTCCTTATGGCGAATGGGGCAGCCGCAAATACATCATCGCTTCCTGCGACCAAAGCTTGAAACGAATGGGCTTGGACTATTTCGATATTTTCTACCATCATCGCCCGGATCCGAACACCCCGCTCGAAGAGACGCACAGCGCCCTGGAAACGTTGGTGCAGCAAGGCAAGGCGCTGTACGCCGGCATCTCCAATTACTCGCCGCAGATGGCGGAAGATGCGGTGCTGCTTCGCGAGCGCAAAAACTGGTTCCCGATCACGATTCACCAGCCTAAGTACAACATGTTTGCCCGCAACATCGAGGACGGATTGATAGAGTGTGCCGCCAAGCACGGCTTCGGCTTGATCCCATTCAGTCCGCTCGCCCATGGGTTGTTGAGCGATCGGTATTTGGGCGGAATTCCAGGCGATTCCCGTTTCGCAGCTAAGGGCAAGAACAAAGCGCTCAACGACTCCCAGGTGAAAAAGGTTCAAGCATTAAACGCCGTCGCCCAACAACGCGGACAAAGCTTGGCGCAGATGGCGCTCGCCTGGATTTTGCGCTGGCCGGAGATCACGTCCGTGCTGACCGCCGTTTCCAACGTCGGTCAACTTAACGACAGCC
>JAJFMO010000342.1 GCA_020697475.1 Paenibacillaceae bacterium
CAACTGATGGCGATGCCCTATTTGCGCAACACATTTGTTTTATACTACAACAAAGACATTTTCGATAAGTTTGGCGTTCCGTATCCGAAAGACGGCATGACCTGGACGGAAGCCAAGCAGCTCGCCGCACGGGTCAGCCGTACGGACGGTGGAGTGGAATACCACGGAATCGGGATGAACAGCCGCATGATTTTGGACAACCAGCTGTCCCTCTCCTACATCGATCCGAAGACGAACAAGGCAAGCGTCAACAACGCTTCCTGGGCGAAATTGCTGACCAATTTTGTGGAATTTTTTAAGATGCCCGGCAACACGAAAGGGATTTACAACTACGAACCGTTCGTAAAGGACAAGACGCTGGCTATGTTGGTCTGGGGCAGCGTGACCGGGGTGATTCAAAACGATTTCAACTGGGATATGGTCACTTTGCCGGTGTTCCCTGAAGCGCCGAAGACAGGATCCGAATATCCGTTGCTTCTGACGATGAGCTCTGTCAGCAAGCATAAAGATGCCGCATTTGCGCTGATCGACAGCTTGTTATCGGACGAAATCCAACTGGCGAATACGAAAGACGCTTTCCTTGGCGTTCTGAATGATCCGGCAATGAAAAACGCTTTTGGGGCCAATCTGGATCTGTTGAAAGGGAAAAATACGAAGGCGTTCTCCGCCCTGGAGCCGCCGAATCCTCCAGCAGTCCATGTGAACGACCTGGATGTATATCAAACGATGTATCCCAAGTTCCAGAAGGAACTTGTTACCGGAGTAAGCGATGTGAATTCCGTACTGCGCGAAACCGAAGAGGAAGCGAACAAGAAAATTGAGGAGAAAGGTCAGTAAGGTGCATACCTGAACTAAATTTAAACCGGGGGCAGAATCATGCTTCCCGGTTTTTTAATGCGCCCGTTTATTGCTTGACAATTACAATTAATATTTATATACTAACAAAAGATAAGACACTGTAATAAATTTATTGGTGAACAAAAAGGAGAGAAAACGATGGCAAAGACGAAATGGGTATTGGATGCATCGCACAGCAGTATAGATTTCTCGGTGAAGCATATGGTGATCGCCAAGGTGAAGGGCACATTCCACACCTTCGAAGCGACGATCGACGCTGATCAGCACGATTTGACGACGGCAAACATCGAGTTTTCCGTTGACATCGACAGTATCGATACCCGCAATACCGATCGCGACAACCACTTGAAATCGGCGGATTTCTTCGATGCCGAGCATTTTCCCAAGATGACGTTCAAATCCGATAAAATCACGAAGAAGAGCGATGGCGAATATGATGTGGCCGGACAGCTGACGATTCACGGTGTAACCCGTCCGGAGTCGTTCCTTGTGACGTACGAAGGCGAAGGCAAGGATCCGTGGGGCAATACGAAGGTCGGATTTAGCGGCCATGGAACGATTAATCGCTCCGAATACGGGCTGAAATATAATGCGGCATTGGAAACCGGAGGGGTACTGATCGGCGACCAAGTGCAAATCTCAATCGAGATTGAAGCGTCCAAGCCGGCTGAGGTGACGACGGGCGTTTAATATTTTCCGGATGAAAAAAGCAGTGGAGCCAATATAGGCTCCGCTGTTTTCTCATTTAAAGACCTATTTCTTCGTCTCGAGCCATGCGGCAAGACCGTTGATTTCTGTATCCTTCAATTGACCTTTGAAAGCAGGCATGCCGCCTCCGCCGTTTTGAATTTTGGCAGCGATTTGATCCATGCTTAGCTTGCTTCCGACTTTCTGAAGATTCGGGCCGACTTTGCCTTCCATCTGATTGCCGTGACAAGTGACGCAGTTTTTCGTATATAGAGCTTGGGCGTCGACCGTCACCCCTTCCGTAACGTTGGACGAAGTCCCGTTGTTCCCCGTCGTACCCCCTGCATTTCCGGTGCTGCCGGGGTTATTGCCCGCCCCTTGGTTTGCTGTATTGCCTCCCGTGCCGTTGCCGCAAGCACCGAGCGCTAGGGCGAACAATGCACAGACAGCAATTCTCGCAGCTCTATTCATAAGCTTCCCTCCATACGTATGTGGCTTGCCAGTCGGTAGTATTCCCCGAACTTGAATCGTCATGCGCAAGGTGAGCAAATTCATAGTTTTTTTACAAATCTATCACATTTTCATCATTTTTGTGCCCTATTCTCAAAACAAATGCACTCAAATTCATGGGGGTAGTGGAATGAAAAGGCTTTCCGGGAAAACGGCTTTCAAGGTGATGACGGCGGCCGCCGCTTTGGGTTTGGTCGGTTCGTTATTAAGCGGGTGCGGCAGCGCGGCCAAGACGGGCGGCAACCAAGGGCGGAATCAGGCGCAAAGAACGATGCCCGTTGTGACCGAGACAGTGAAGATGGCCGACGTCGGCGGTTCGCAAATTTTTATGGGATCGGTCGCCCCCGAGTACACGACCAACGTTTCTAGCAAAGTGACCGGTCGTGTCACCGATCTGCTAGTGAAAGTCGGGGATAAAGTCACCGAAGGACAGGCGCTGGCCAAGATCGATACATCGACTTTGGAGCAGCAGATTGCGACCTCCTATAATTCTTTGACGATCAGCCAGGCGCAATATCAGAAGGCGCTGACAGATCAAGCGAACAGCCTTTCTTCGGCGGAAAACGCTTTAGCGATGCAGAAACTGCAATACGCTAAATCGCAGAACGACCAACAAAATGCGATCGCTTCGGCGAAAATGTCGGTGGAATTGTCCAAGACAGCATTGGAAAAGGCGAAGCGAGATCAGCAAAACAGCGTGAACTCGGCGCGCCAGTCGTTGGCGAGCGCCCAGGCTCAGCTTGCCAAGGCTATCAATGATGCAAACAATTCCGTGGCTAATGCGCAGAATTCGTTGAACACCGCGCAGGATTCCTTGAATTCCACGCAAACCTCCGTCGACAACAGCTCGCAATCGTTGCAGCAGATCTATGACCAAGCGAAGCAAGCATACTCGGATGCTGCCGATGTGAATACGGTAAATCCGACGGCAGCTAATAAAAAGGCGATGGACGACGCCTTTTCGAAGTTTAAAGCGGCGGAATTGACCTTGAATCAATCACTGCAAGGAACCGATCCGAAGGTGGTCAGCGCCCAGAACGCGGTTAACAAGGCGCAAGCCGATTTGACGTCGGCGCTTAATTCACAGACGGTGCAGATTCAGCAGGAAGCGTTGAATAAGTCGTTGCAAGATTTGGCGAACGCCCAGGCGGCCTCGACCGACACACAGGAACTGCAGTTGAACCAATCGCAGATGTCGCTCTCCAATACGATCGCTACTCAGGAAATTAACGCCAACACATCCAAGCAGCAGTTGACACAGGCGGAACAGGCACTGAAGAACGCGCAAAATTCGGAGTCGCTCAAAATCAGCGAAGCGCAGCTTAAGCAAGCGGAAACGAACTACAATAACTTGCTCCAGCAATTGCAAGACGCCACGGTCGTATCGCCGGTGGAAGGCGTGGTCACCGCGTTGGGTACGCCGATCGGTCAGAACGCCACAGGACAATCGGTGATCGCCACGATCGCAGCGATCGATCCTCTCGTCGTTTCCGTAGGCGTGTCGGAATCGAAGATCAATCAATTCACCGTCGGAATGGCGATGGTTGTACATATTCCCACGCTAGACAAAACTTTCGACGGCACGGTGAAGCAAGTTCGACCGACGCTCGATGCAACGACCAAGTCGTATGGTGTCGACATTACAATCAGCGATCCGAAGCACCAAGTGTTGCCCGGCATGTTCGCCGAGACGAGCTTGAAGAGCGAAGGCCGCAAGGCGATCATGGTGCCGGCTGACGCTGTATTGAACCAACCGAGCGGCAATGCTTCGTTCGTCGTGGTCGACGGCAAGGCGAAGAAAGTTTCGGTAACGATCGGCGCCGTATCCAGCACAACATTTGAAATTACGAAGGGCTTGAAGGAAGGCGACAAACTGGTCGTTCAAGGGCAGGAATTGCTGTCCAACAATGTGGCGGTTGAAGAGGTTGATCCGAACGCTCCGCCGAGCCAGGGCCAAGGCGGCCAACGCCAGCAAGGCCAGGGCCAACAAGGTCAGCAAGGTCAAGCTAACCAAGGTCAACAAAATCGCCCTGCCGCTAACGGCGCGAATGGAGCAGGCGGTGCAGGCGCAGCCGGCAACAATACCCAAGGCGCTGCGCCGAGAGCAGGTGCTGGTCAGTGAAATTTGCCAATTTTTCGATCGATCGCCCGGTTACTACATTAATGATGATGATCACCTTGGTCATGATCGGGTCGATCGCAGCGCCCCTGCTGCCGGTCGATCTGTATCCCAATATGGAGATACCGTCGGTATCGGTTTCCGTATCGTGGCCGGGAGGGACGCCGGAGCAAGTGGAGAATCAAGTAACCAACCGTGTCGAAGCGTCCTTGGCTACTGTGCCCAATGTGACCAGCATCTCTTCTTCGTCCAACAACGGAAGAAGTCAGACGACATTGCAGTTTGACTATGGGGCGGATTTGGAGCAGGCGATGTCGAACGTGCGGGACAAGATGGATCGCACACGCCGCCAGCTTCCATCTGATGCGGACGCCCCGGTGATCTCGCGGGTGGATTTGAACTCGACGCCGATCATGAGCTTGGCTGTATACGGCGATTCGGATTTGATTACGCTAAGGGATATCGCGGATAATGTCGTCAGTCCGGCCATTCAACGCGCCGAAGGGGTGGCGTCGGTCACCGTATCCGGCGGGCGCACCCGGCAAGTTCAGGTCATTCTGGATCAAAATAAACTGTTGCAATACGGAATTTCGTTATCCGCCGTCTCTTCGGCAATAGGAGCAGACAACACGTCCTCTGATGTGGGCAACGTAAAGAAAGGCGATAATGTCATTCCGCTGCACTTCTCCGGCGACTTCAAGTCGACAGCGGAAATTCAGAAGGTTCAGGT
>JAJFMO010000343.1 GCA_020697475.1 Paenibacillaceae bacterium
ACAAGATGATCAACGGCTCCAACTTGCCGCTATTGAAGGATGGAGCGATCTTCATCAATACGGCCAGAGGGAAAATCGTCGACGAAGAGGCATTGGCTGCTGAACTGCATACAGGACGTATTTGGGCTTGCATCGATGTTACGGACCCGGAACCGCCTGCCAAGGATCATCCGTTTCGCAACCTGCCCAATGTCATCTTATCGCCGCATCTGGCCGGGCAGACGAACAACGGGCGTTTGCGCTGCGGGAAATATGCGGTAGATGAGCTGAAGGCGTATTTAAGGGGTGAGCCGCTGGACGGGGAAGTCAACTTGAAGAACCTGGATATCCTCGCTTAAAACGGGTAGGAGGTGAGCGCATGTTAATGACCGATATTCTCGTCACGGCGGCGGAAGCGTCCTTTTCCGAGGAAAAGTATCGGGTGCCCTTCAAGCTGAGCAGCGGGGTATCTTCGCAAGTCACCTACGCCAAAGTCGAAGTTACGGTCGTCAATCGCCGCGGGGAGACAGCGACAGGCGTCGGCGGCATACTGTTGTCGACCTTGTGGACTTTCCCGACTCCGGCGGTTTCCCGGGAAGTCAAAGACCGTCTGATGAGGGAGCTGGTGGAACGGTTTCGGTCGCTGCTGCTGGATGTCGGTGAATATCTCGATCCGCTGCAGCTTTCCCATGCCGTCTCCGAACAGATGCGGGCGGAATTGAAACGGATTCGGCAAGCTCATGAGCTTAACGTAGACATTCCGTTGTTGTCCGCTCTAGTTGCTTGGTCGCCGTTCGATGCGGCGATTCACGACGCGTGGGGCAGGACGATCGGAGAAAGCGCATTCAGAATGTATTCGCGAAACTTTTTGAATGAAGATCTTGGGCATTACCTAGGGGATTCGATGAATGGGTTGTACCCTGATCAGTTCTTGGGTTCCCCGAAAGCAAATTTATGGGTTCAGCATACGCTAGGCGCCTCCGACCCGTTGACGGATGAGGACAAACGGCAGGGGGATTACCCGGAGGACGGCATCCCTGTCACGTTGGCCGATTGGATGGAGCGGGACCGGCTGCGTTGGCTGAAGGTGAAAATTCAAGGAAAAGACGTGCAGTGGGACTTGCAGCGCATTCTCGATGTGTATCGCGTGGCGACGGAATGTGTCGGGAAACTTGGGATCCGCCAGCCGATTCAGTACGAGATCGACTCCAACGAGGGGCATGCTTCCGCCGAGCCGGTCGTTGAGCTGTTGCGGCGCTTGAAGGAAACCGACGAAGAAGCGTTCGCGGCTTTGAAATACGTGGAGCAGCCCACTGCGCGGAATTTGACGGAATACTCGTATACGATGCACGACGTTTCCCGGCTCAAGCCGGTGTTGTTGGATGAAAGCATGGAAGATTTAGGCAGCTTGCAGCAGATCGATCGCTTGGGTTGGTCAGGCATCGCGCTCAAATCGTGCAAAGGGCAGTCCGATTCGCTGCTGACGTATTGCTGGGCCAGGAGCAAAGGGCTGTTCCTGACGGTCCAGGATTTGACCAATCCCGGCCTCGCTCTGGTGCATTCGGCCAATTTGACGGCGCATCTGAAGCTTTCCTGCAACGGCTTCGAATACAATAGCCGGCAATACATCCCGTTCAGCCGGCCGGAGGAGCAGGCGCCGTTTCGCAAGCTGTTCGACGTGCGGGACGGGCGGATTTCTTTGTCGCAAATTCGCGACGTCGGATTATATTGAAGGCGCGAGGTGACCACCGATGCGACGAACAATGAAATTTGCGATCGTCGGAACCGGCGCAATTGCCGACACGCACGCCAAGGCGATTGCGGTAAATCCGGACGCGGAGTTGGCGGCGGTGTGCGGAACCTCCATCGACCGGGCGCAGCATCTGGCTCAAGTGTACGGCGTTCCGCTAGTGTTTGACGATTATGAGCAAATGATGAAGCGCGAGGAAATCGACGTCGTCTGCATCTGCACGCCCAGCGGCAAGCATGGCGAGGTGGCGATTGCGGCGGCTCAGGCGGGGAAGCACGTGTTCTGTGAGAAGCCTCTGGACATTACGCGGGAGCGGATGGACCAGATGATCGACGCGTGCCGTGGGGCGGGTGTGAAACTCGGGGCGGTGCTGCAACGGCGCGTCTCGCCTGCAGCGATCGCTATTCGCGAAGCGGTGCGCCAGGGCAAGCTTGGTCGCATGGTGTTGGGCGACGCTTACCTGAAATATTACCGCAGCCCGGAATATTACCGCAGCGCGGGATGGCGAGGGACGAAGGCGATGGACGGCGGCGGGGCGCTGATGAACCAGGGCATCCATGGCGTTGACCTGATTCGTTGGATTATGGGAGATATTCGTTCCGTATTCGCGTATTCGGCAACGCTCGCCAGGGAAATCGAGGTGGAAGATACGGCGGTCGCTGTCGTCCAATACGCGAACGGCGCTTTCGGCGTCATCGAGGGGACGACCTCAGTCTCCCCCGGTCAGGAAGCGCGATTCGAAGTGCACGGGGAGCGGGGAAGCATCGTTTACGCGGACAGCGGTTTCAAGCTGTGGAGCCTGATGGAAAGCGACGAAACTGCGCCGGACGTGGAGCCGGCCATCTCCTCCAGCAACGATCCGCTCAATATGTCGGCATCTGGCCATATCGCCCTCGTGGCGGATATGATAGCGGCGATCCGCGAGAACCGCGACCCGCTCATTACCGGTGAGGACGCGCGACGGACTGTCGAAGTGATTTTAGCGATATACGAATCGGCGTTAACCGGCAAAGAAGTGGTTTTACAGCCGATCGGAAGGCAGTTCTGACTGCGAATAATGGGATTAATTTGTCAGACGAGCAGGTAAAGAGGGTGCGCCGAGAGGTGGAAGCGCAAGTTTATGAAAGGAGGTGGTTAGCAGTACAGCCAGAATATGCAAAAGCCGATCGGTTATCATTCGGGAAAATCTAAGCTTCCCGACAAAAAAAGGAGGAAATGAAGAATGATGCAAAACGTTCAGGAAAACAGGTGGAAGGTTGTGTGGTTTTTTGCGCTGTTGATGGCGGCGTCGTTGGTGTACGCGATGTCGGCCAAGGCAGCCGACTATCCGGTCGACAACATGACCGAACTGAACTCCGCGATTACCAATGCCGATCCTGGGGACACCATCACAATGAGCGATGGCACCTGGGATGATGTGGACATCGTCATCGACGGCAATAACGGCACATCCGCCAGTCCGATCACGCTGCGCGCCGAAACCGGCGGCGGCGTTGTCCTGACCGGCTCGTCCCAGCTGCATATCGGCCGCGACTATTGGGTGGTGGACGGTCTCAGCTTCAAGAACGGAGCCCTTTCCAGCGGCTCTATTATTGAATTCCGCGAAGGCACAGGCACAACCTATGCCGACCATTCCCAGCTGACCAACACGCAAATTATCGATTACAATCCGACCGACCATCAGACTTCGTATCGCTGGATCTCGATCTACGGAACATACAACCGGGTGGATCACGGTTATTTCTCCGGCAAAGACAACATGGGACAAATATTGGCTGTTATCAGGGACGATGCGTCCGCCAATTACGCGCAAATCGACCACAACTTTTTCGGCAATGTTCCCGTGTTCGGGGACAATTCCGCGGAAACGCTGCGCATCGGGACGAGCACGTATTCTTTATCCGATTCCAGTTCGATCGTCGAGCATAATTTGTTTTATGAATGCGACGGCGAAGCGGAGATCATTTCCGTGAAATCCGGCGGCAACAAGATTCGCTACAATACGATCCTCCGGTCCAAAGGAGCGATCACCTTGCGCCACGGAAACGGCAACGAAGTGTACGGCAACATAATTGTCGGATATGACCTCCCCGATACAGGCGGCATTCGTGTAATCGGAGAAGATCATAAGGTCTACAACAATTATGTTGAAAGGACAACAGACTACGGCATCAAGCTTTCCAACGGATATGAAAATTCTCCCATAGCCGGCTACAGACAAGTGATCAACGCCGATATTTACAACAACACCTTGGTTGATGATGACATCGGAATTCTCATCGGAGCCGAGGTGAATAACGGAGTCGACAATTTGGGGCCGAAAGACGTCGTGATCGCTAACAATATCGTAAAAAGCAGCTCCGGCGTACTGATCGATCAAGAAACGGCGCCGATCAACATGACGTATTCCGGAAATATTATGTACGGCACTACATTGGGGATATCCCCGACGCCAAGCGGTATTACAATCAGTGATCCCGATTTGGAATTGGCCACTGAAATATACAGCCTGTATCGTCCCAACGCTTCCACCAGCCCGGCCATCGATGCCGCCGTCAGCACCTATACCTCCTATATCACGGAGGATATGGACGGACAAACCCGGCCTTCCTCCAAAGACGTAGGCGCTGATGAAATCACGACTGCCGCCGTGACGCAGAAGGCGCAAACGAACGTCGATGTAGGACCTTCCTGGATGAGGACTTATTACAACGCCCAAGGCGTTGAAGATAACTTCGTTGAAGCGGAAAAGTATACGGATGCGGCGGGTCAGTTCACCCTGCAGTCCTGCACAACTTGCTCCAGCTATGGCTACATGGATACACCGAAAGGTCAGGGCAGCGGCGGATCCACGAGCCATCTTGAGGTATCGTCGGTTACGGCAAGCGCTGACGACGGCAATGTACCCGGCAATACGATTGACGGGAATTTAACCACCCGATGGTCGGCTGAAGGCGACGGCCAATGGATCAAGTACGATCTTGGAGCGAGCGCCACGGTTGACTTGGTGAAAATTGCTTTTCATAAAGGAGATATAAGACAAGCTATTTTTGATATCCAGTTGTCATCCGACGGCTCGAACTGGAGCACGGTCTTGAGCAACCAGAACGCCAGCGGAACAGGCTTGAGCCTGGAAACCTTCGATTTTACCAATGCTTCCGCACGCTACGT
>JAJFMO010000344.1 GCA_020697475.1 Paenibacillaceae bacterium
CCGATTCGATCTCTTAAGGCATACATGGCTTCCCCCCGCCTTGTCTATTCCTCGCTACCGCTTCGAAGCTTTCTCTCCCATGATGCAACCGCTTGGTGAGCCGTACGGGTCGTAAAACCGCGCCGCTTAAGAAATAAAAGCAGTTTACGTCTAACCATTACCGTAACCTCGTGAATCGCCGGATATTTCTTCATCAACAATCGGCAAGCGCTCTCGCTTTCTTCCTCTTCGTCGAGCTGGGACAAGGCGTGCAAAATGTGTTCTTCGTCGACGCCTTTCTGTGACAGCTCGTATTGAATCCACAATCTGCCTTTGCGATGGGACTTCAATCGATAATTCGCCAAAGTGACAGCGTATTGTTGATCGTCAACGTAACGCTCGTCGGCAAGCTTGCGGAGAACTTGCTGTATCGTACTCTCATCGTATCCCTTGTGCAGCAGCCTATCGCTTATTTCCTTGGATGAGCGGGAGCGTCTGGACAAATAGAGCAAGGCAGAGTGAAAAGCTTTGCGTTGCTCCTCTTCGGAGGAAATTTGCTTCAGCAGTTCCTCACTTATTCGCTCCCCCTTAAGCAACCTGCGAGACACTAACGTATCTTCGTGCACCTCAATCGAACCGCCATCCTCGAACAGGATACGATACCGATGAGGCGCATTCAACTTCTCTACTGCTACAATCTCCATTATTCCTGGGCTTCGGCCAGATCGTCGTCGTCGTCAAGATCCAAACTTGCCATGCCGCCTGAGACGACATTGCTGGCTTGGCGAATCTTCTGCTCGATCTGTTCAGCGATCCGCGGATTGTCCTTTAAATATTGCTTGGCATTCTCACGCCCCTGCCCCAACCGTTCGTTCTCGTAAGAATACCAGGCGCCGCTCTTATTGATAAGGTCCATCTCCACTCCGATATCGACGATACTGCCTTCGCGCGAAATTCCTTCGCCGTACATGATATCGACGTCCACTTGCTTGAACGGAGGAGCCACTTTGTTCTTGACGACCTTGATGCGCGTCCGGTTTCCTACCAGATCGTTGCCTTGCTTGATCGCTTCCATCCGCCGGATATCCAGCCGGATCGACGAGTAAAATTTCAGTGCCCGGCCGCCGGGAGTCGTCTCCGGATTGCCGAACATGACGCCAATCTTCTCTCGCAATTGGTTGATGAAGATCGCGATGACTTTGGATTTATTCAATGCGCCCGACAACTTGCGCAGCGCCTGGGACATGAGCCGCGCCTGCAACCCGACGTGGGAATCTCCCATCTCGCCCTCGATCTCCGCGCGCGGCACGAGCGCTGCCACCGAGTCAATGACGATGATGTCGACCGCACCGCTGCGCACGAGCGCTTCGGCAATCTCCAGCGCCTGTTCGCCGGTGTCCGGCTGCGACAGGAGCAACTCGTCTATGTTAATGCCGAGCTTGCGGGCATACAGCGGGTCCAGCGCATGCTCCGCGTCAATAAATGCGGCTTGCCCACCGACCCGCTGCACTTCGGCGATCGCGTGCAACGCGACGGTCGTCTTCCCGGACGATTCCGGCCCATACACTTCAATAATTCTTCCACGCGGGAATCCTCCCACACCTAATGCCAAATCCAATCCGAGGCATCCGCTTGGCACGGTCTCCACTTGCATGTGGGCGGATTCTCCCAATTTCATTACCGCACCCTTGCCGAACTGCTTCTCAATATTGCGCAAAGCCATCTCCAATGCCGCGCGACGATCTGCCAACGCCATTCACATCCTTCTCCAATATAGTTCTATCATACCTGCTTTTTTGCTAAGTTACAAGCGTTTTTTCGAACATATATTCGTCATTTTTCATCGGACATCCAAAAACGTTCATAAAAAAACACCGCAACAAAGCCACTGGTCTTTGTTACGGTGCTTCCGTCAACATGTACTATTATAGGCGACTGCCTACTCATTGTCCATCAATTTTTTTCCAAAGCATATCCAATGCTTGTTCACACGCCAGCTTTCGGATGGTTTCCCTGTCGCCGGACAAATTCAGCTCTCGGCACTCCACATCTTTAGCCCTCTCCGCCAACCCGACATAGACAAGTCCGACGGGCTTGCCCTCGGAGGATGCGGGCCCTGCAACACCGGTGATCGATATCCCATAATCGGTATCCAATAACGCCCTGACGTGCTCGGCCAGCAACACCGCTGTCGGCTCGCTGACCGCTCCCGGCGCCCCATCGCCTTCCAAGACGGAAATCGGCACATTCAACAAACGATGCTTGACCTCATTCGTGTAACAGACGACACCGCCAAGGTAGACGGACGAACTGCCGGGAACGGCGGTCAACCGTTCGCTGACAAGGCCGCCCGTACAGCTTTCCGCCGCGGATACAGTCAACCCCCGCGCCGCCATCGACTTCACGATCGTTGCCGCTGTGTTATTTGGAATTCCCGATCCCATGCCCAAGCCCCTTCAATATCTATTGTTTGTCGGAAAAATTGACGACGTGCTTGTTCTTAAGAAAGTAGTCGATCCCGGAATAAACCGTGATGATGGCGGCGATCCAGCTGGATAACAGATCGAAGCGGAAATTGATGAATGTAAAAGGGAAATTATTCAGCAGCAACGCGATGATCGCCGTGATTTGCGATGCCGTCTTCCACTTGCCGAGCTTACTGGCGGCGATCACCTGGCCTTCGAGCAAAGCGATCTGCCTTAGTCCTGTGACAGCGAATTCGCGGCTGATAATGACAATCGCGATCCAGGCGTCCAGCTTGTCCATCTCCACTAATGAAACCAACACCGCCGTCACCAGCAGCTTGTCCGCCAGCGGATCGAGCAACATCCCGAGCTTGGACACCAGCTTGCGTTTGCGTGCCAAGTAACCATCCAATGAATCAGTGCTCGCCGCGATAATAAAGATCAATGTGGCGATGATCTGATTGTACGTAATGCTGAATTGCTCGATCCGAATGTGAGGAAACTTCACCTGAATGAGCAGAAAAAACATAATCACCGGGACGAGAAAAATACGCGCAATCGTGATCCGGTTGGCCAGGTTCATGCGATTCCCTCCCCGGACAGATCATATTCCAGGGAATGGGTGATGCGGACTTTGGCCAAATGGCCTATGCTGACGGCGCCGCCGGAAACGAACACCTCCCCGTCGATTTCCGGAGCGTCGTATTGGGAACGCCCGATATAGACGTCGTTGCGGCCGTCGTAACGTTCAATCAACACATCCAGAACTTGCCCGACGCGCCGGTCGTTGCGCGCTTTGGAAATTTCTCGTTGCAGCTCCATCAACGTATTGGCGCGGTATTCCTTCAACTCGTCCGACACGTGGTCGGGCAATCGCGAAGCCGGAGTATCCTCCTCGCAAGAATAAGCGAAGACGCCCAGTCTGTCGAATTGCACCTCTTTCACGAATTCACACAAGTTCGCGAAATCTTCTTCCGTCTCACCGGGAAAGCCGACAATGATCGAAGTGCGCAGCGAAACGTCAGGAATGTTCGCACGGATTTTGTTGACCAGTTCCCGTACATCCCGTTGCCTTCCTGGTCGGCGCATCCGCTTCAAAATCCGGTCTTCGCTGTGCTGAAGCGGCATATCGATATATTTGCAAATTTTCGGATTGGTCGCGATTTTATGAATTAATTCATCCGTGAAAAACCCGGGATAAGCGTAATGAAGCCTTACCCAGTCGATTCCCGGCACTTCGCTGACCCGGTCCATCAATTCCGGCAATTTGAATTCCTTATAAATGTCGCTTCCATAATTCGTGGAGTCTTGGGCGATCAGGCTGATCTCCCGTACGCCTTGGGACGCCAGCTCCTGCACTTCGGCCAACACGGATTCGATGCTTCGGCTGCGGAACTTCCCTCTCATAAGAGGGATGCTGCAGAACGTGCAGGCGTTGTCGCAACCTTCGGCGATTTTGACGTAAGCTGTATATTTTGGAGTCAGCAGACGGCGCGGCATTCTTTTCTCGTAATTAAATACAGGGTTGCCTACGAGTATCGGCTTTTTCCCGGACAGAGCTTGATCGACGATTTCATTAATTTTGTCAAAATCGCCCGTACCTACGATCCCATCGATCTCCGGCATCTCTTCCATCAACGCTTCCTTATATCGCTGCGTCAAGCATCCGGATACAATCAGCGCCTTCAGCTTTGCGGTTTTCTTCAAATCGGCCATATCGAGAATCGTATTCACCGACTCTTCCTTCGCCGCATCGATAAATCCGCACGTATTCACGATAATGACCGATGCGTCCTCTTGCCGCTCGACCAACGAGTACCCTCTCTCGTGAATCAACCCGGACATGATCTCCGAATCGACCAAGTTTTTCTCGCATCCGAGCGTAACGACTTTCACAGTTTCTGACATTCAGTGCATCTCCTTAACAACCAATCTGTAATTATCTGAAGTTGACGAATTGCAGTTCCAACGGCAGGTCGGCGCCATGCAGCAACTGGATGACTTTCTGCAGGTCGTCTTTGCTTTTGCCAGTCACGCGAATTTGATCGCCTTGAATCTGGCTTTTCACTTTGAGCTTGGAGTCGCGTATCAACACATTGATTTTTTTTGCGTTGTCCTGGTCGATTCCTTGCTTAATCTTGATTTTCTGCTTGACCGTTGCGGACGCTGCCGGCTCCACTTTGCCGTATTCGAGATTTTTCAGAGAAATCCCGCGCTTGGCCATCTTCGATTGCAAAATGTCCAGCACATTGGTCAACTTGAATTCGTCATCGGAAATGACCGTCAGTTCGTCTTTATCCAAACTGATTTGGCTCTTGCTTCCTTTGAAATCAAAGCGGGTGGAAATCTCCTTCTCCGCTTGCACAATCGCGTTGTTCATCTCTTGCATGTCCAGTTTCGATGCGATATCGAAATAATTTTCGTTGCTCAAACCGGTCGCCCCTTTCACATGCT
>JAJFMO010000345.1 GCA_020697475.1 Paenibacillaceae bacterium
CAAAGTTTCCTCATGGATCCGGGCCGAAACCATCGAATCGGGATAGAACAAATGATGATTCAACCCTAATTTCATATACTTCTCCCATGGTTCCATGGCAGATTGCGGCATATTGTGCAGCCTCCAGACTGTAGTTACAAAATTCGTATCCGTTGAACTCTTTGTTCTTCCTTCACATGGGTGTACTGTCTCATGCGAATATATCTTCCCAGCAGTTTCTGGAGCAAATCGTTGACGACATGCTCGTACCCGGCTGCGCCTGCGAGATTCACTTGTTCACTCGGATCGACAGCCAAATTATACAGATGCTGAACGCCGCCTTGCTCGGGGTCGAAGACCAGCTTCCAGTTCGCTGTGCGAATCATCGCAGAGGTTCCCAATTCGGCAAATATCTCCCGATGAAACGCCTCCCTGTCTTCGCTCAGCATGGAGAGGATATCCCGCCCGTCGCGGCTTTCATTCCTAACGGCAGAAGTCTGAGCCAAGCGCAGGATCGTGGGGTACAAGTCCAAATGCGAAACCATGGCTTTGCTGACTCTCATCCCATTGCGGCGCTGACCGTGCGGAATCCCTGGGCCGCTCAGGATTAACGGGACACCAACACTTTGCTCATAAAAAAACCTTTTGTCCCATATCCCGAAATCGCCAAGGTTATCGCCATGATCGGAGGTGAATATCCAGACCGTGTCGCGCTCGAGCCCACGTTCTTCCACCGTACGGACGAGCTCCCCGATCCAGCGATCGATGATATGAACCTTGTCTGCATAGTGAGCTCTCTTCATCCGCGCTTGCTTGCTGTCAGCCGTACCGATCGGAGCGGCCATCTGCTCGGGATCGCTTTGCAAATCACCCGGATGCCACAATGGCGGATGCGGTCCGACGAAAGAAACATTCAGATAGAAAGGCTGCTTCTGATCGTATTCTCGAATAAATTGGCAACCGCGGCTCCCGATAAACGCATCGATATAATCCTCTTCGGGAAAAGGATGGCGAAATCCGCCTTTTTTCAATTGCTCGCGGTGTACGTCCAGCAGTCCTTTATTACGCAAATACGTCGTATATTCATCCTCGTTGTGCCCATTCTCCCCGTCGTCCACCACCTGAAACACATGATCAAATCCATAACGCTTGATTTCATCGTTATCTTCCCTGACATCGACATCCAGTCCATAACGGTCGATGTAGTGGTGCTTTCCGATCAGGGCGGTGATATAACCGCTGCTGCGCAAATGATTCATGAACGTATCGTCTCTCAGCTCCGTGGGAATCGGCTCCGCCTGGTTGCCGCATACCCCATTTTGCGAAGGATACATCCCTGTGATCAAAGCATTGCGGGCGGGCCCGCAAAGGGGCGCCGCGCAATAAGCGTTGGCGAACAAAACGCCGGATTCCGCCAATTTCATGAGATGTGGAGTATTCTTCTTCGTTATGGCATCTCTTCGAAAATGATCTGTCATCACTAAAATGATATTCGGACATGATTCCGCCATAGTTGGAATTCCTCTCCTTCTCGATTCTGGATTTTGCCAAAACGGTTGTTATTTGCTTTGTTCCGTTGCAATCTGCTTATTGACCGTCTCTTCCGCCTGACGCAAAGCCGTATTGATATCGACCTTATTGTTCTGGATCGCCTTGATTGTAGCATTGATTGCGCTCTTGGCTTCGTTGTCATATTGCGTTGGTTGAACGAATTCCGCCGGCACGGTCTTGAACATTCCTTCCACGTGCTTTCCTTTCAATACGGATAAATTGGCGCCAAACGCCTGTTTGAACTCCTTATCCTTCAAGGCGGACATTCTGCCGTTCTGAGTTGCGGAAAGCTGAGCTTCCCGGTCGGTGAGGTAGGCGGCGATTTGAAACGCCAAATCCTTATGCTTGCTGCTATCGGCGATCATCAGGAGATGCGCATCCAGCTGCAAGCTTTGTCCGGAAGCTTCTTCGTGAATGGGATAAGAGACCATGTCCCAATTAAAATTGTCCCCGCCGTCATGCGCCGCTTGCATCTCAGAAATCACACCGGAAGAAGGGCTCGCCAACATGGCTTCGTCTTTTTCCTTATAGAACCTTTCCTTCTCCTTCGTCCCGCCGAACACAGAGTTGTTGGGAATTTGCATAATCTGCTGAACAATCTCTAAGGATTTCTTCCATTTGTCCGTTACAAATGCCGGTTTGTGCGTTTTCGGGTCAAAGTAAGGCGGTGAAAGCGAAGAGGCTACATTCGTTAGTGAAATGGCTTCAATACCTTTGTAATTGACTCCGCCATCTGTCCGGGCCACTTTCTTGGCAAGATCAATGACGTTGTTCCAGGTCATCTCATCTTTCGGATAGGGAACTCCGAACTTATCGAAAATATCTTTGTTATAGTACAAAGCTGAATAATTCAGCAAATCCGGCAATGCGTACAACTGCCCGTTGTCTCCCCACTTCCGGATCGCATCTACGGCCCTCGGCTCGAACCGACCCAAGTCTACCTTATGCATCTTCACCAGCTCGTTCAAATCAGCAGGCACCTTAAAGTTCTTGAAATAACCTACGTGCAATGAGCTGGTGTACGTAATGTCCGGAACCGTACCGGAGGCCAGAAGCTCCTGAATATCTCCCTCCACACTTCCCTTTTTCTTGATCAATTCCAGGGTGACATTCGGAAACTTCTTCTTGACCGGCTCCTCGAACAGCTTCTTATAATCGTCATCGGGAAACAGCACATGCATATAAAACTTCAGTGTAACCGGTTCCGAGCTTTGTGCGGAAGACCCTTTGCCATTGTCGGACTGGCTGATTCCCTTGCCTTCCTCCGCCGCTCCTCCGCCACACCCGGCCAGAAGAACCAGCAACAGGATTGAAGCACCGAATACCCAAGCTTTTTTGGGCATATGAATACCCCCTTCAATTATTTAAAACTTTCGCTCCCTGCAAAATAATGGCTGACAGCTTCCGATGTGCGCAAATAACGGCCGTAAATACGGAACGACCCGATCGTTCCCTTCAGTCCTGGGGCAAGCGCAATTTCTTGCAATCCATTGACATCCCCCAAGCTAGGGATGAACCTGCCCCAACCAAATTGCCGCTGGTCCCCTCCGTCGCACAGAACGCCATCGACGACAAACAGGATCAGCTTCGGTCCCCCATCGACGATGACGACGACGTGATGCCACTTTCCCGCAGCAAGTAAACCGATATCGCTTTCCCAAGCGGATTCGCTTCGTCCGTCGTTCATGATGAGCTTCAGCGTCTCATGATCCGTTGTCACCACTGCTATGCCATGCATACCGTTGGTCCGTGTGTCCAGGATCGTTTGATTGGCGCCAATGTCCAAGAAGTTAATCCAAATATCCAGGGAAAACCCTTTTCCTTCCCGTAAATCCGGCAGCTCAGGCATACGGATCTCTCTACCTTTGCCGCCCAGGCCGGAGTCTTGCCAATCCAGTAGCAGGCCTGTTGCGGAGACGCTTCGATTATTCGCTTGAGTCCATATTCCTTCAAGCAACTCGGCATCAATTTCGTGCACCTTGGCTACGGTTTTTTGGGTTTCCGTTACGAAATAGTTGCCGTCTTCTTCGATAAAATCCGGGTAACTCATGCGGGTGACCGGATCGTCATCATACAGCACTATCTCCGGTTGGGACCAATAAATATAGCCGTCTCGCTCCACGCCGCCGCTGATCCAGGCCGGATTTCTATCGTTGTAAGCTTCAGAGGGCGTCGCCGTCATGTCCTTGCCATGATTGTGATACCACAAAATATAATGGCCATTGCTGAATTTGCGCACAAAATTGGCGGCGCGCGGATGCTTCACCAGCTTTCCTCCGGGACTGTATGATGCATAAGCCGAAGGTGTCCAGGTTAGTCCGCCATCGCGGCTGTATGCGTGGCAGTTGTGACCGTCGACCGTTCGATACGTGCAATACAAGCTGCCGTCATTCATCCCCGCCGGATTCAATTCGTCGGCAACCCGCCCGAGCGGCGCACGCAATCCGTGATCGCCCTCCGGCAAGGTGACCCATTCAAGCTTAAGCGGGTCCGCCTCCGAAAGGATGTTGGAACTCTTCAACAAAATACCTTCCGAACAAGCCATAAACCCTTCGCCGAACTGTCCAACCTTGGCCAACCCGATAAACGCTGATCCTTGATGAATAATCGGTTTACCCACCCCCCAGAAATATTGCACTTTTCCCTGATACGGATTCAGGCGATCGATTTCCATTTCTCGAATCGGAATGCGATACCGATTCTGCGACCAAGACATGCCGTGATCGTCCGAATATTTGAACATCAAGCTGCCCAACGTATCGACGCGCTTTGTAGGAGCGCCTTTCTCCTGAATGGCTTCTCTCCTATTCTCGGAATTATAAGTATAGAAAACGTAAATGCGGCCTCCCGGAACTTTCAGCGGCATCACCCACGACGCTTCCGGCCCGTCTGCCGGTTCAATATCCTGCAACTCCGACCAGGTCTTCCCCTGATCGCGGCTTATTGTGGAAACAACGTGCTGGCCGGGCTTTCCCTCTACGCCTACCCCTGTTGTAAGCACACACAGCCAATGCCCTTGATCCGTAATCACCACATAAGGTTGATCGCAGTAATTTTCGCAAGGGATGATGTGCCCATTCCGAATATTCCGAAGGTCTTCCTGGACGATAATTTTTTTTCTGGCCATTTGGCTCACTCCTTTGGGTTGACTTTAAGTGGTATAACCATATTCCAAGTGCGGGACGCGCGGGTAAATCCGCCTGGCCCATCAGCCGTCGCTGCAAAAAGATGCGTAGGGATGCCGTCCTGAATCAGCAGCTGAGGTCTTTCCAGCGAGCCCTGTTGGACAACCGTGCCATCCGACCAGAGTACACTGCGCGAATACGCTTTCGGATTGCCG
>JAJFMO010000346.1 GCA_020697475.1 Paenibacillaceae bacterium
ATAGAACAGCGGCCCTTTCTGGCCGATGCCGTGATCTCCCAGCATCTCCCCGTGATCGGAGGTGAAGATGAGCAGCGTATCCTCCGCCAACCCCGACTCATCCAGCGCCGCCATAATCCGCCCCAATTGCTCGTCGACCAGCTGCACCATCGAATAATAGTACGCCCTCGTCGTTCTCGCCTTCTGCTCATCCTGGAAGTACGGCCCCCACGCGGAACCCCTGCCGTTGCCTGCGATCACAAATTTCCCGTTGAACCGGCTCTCCACCAACGTCCCGCTGCGAAACAACGGAACATGCGGCGGCGTCCCCTGCTCGTCAGACACATCGATATCTGGCAACGGGATATCCGCCGGATCGATACGGTTGTTGTAATTATGCGGCAGAATGTGCGGATGATGCGGATCTTGAAACCCAATATTCAGGTAAAAAGGTTGCTCCGATCGCCCCCGCGCATGTTCCCGGATAAACACTTCCGCCCGTTCCGCAGCCCATGTTCCGGAATGCAGCTCGACCGGCAGTTCCCAGTCTCCCGTCTGATTGTAGTCGTTCTCCAGCACCGACTTCACTGCAAATCCCTCGGGGTCGTGACCTTTGCGCTTGATCCATGCGGCGTAGTGTCCCTTGACTCCCCAGGCGCCGTGCCCGACACTCAACTCGGCCGTCTGAAACCCGGCAAAATCAACAAACGGCCGCCCATCTTCATCCGGCTCCCGCGTCTCCGGGCTGTCCGCTCCCCACGGGTGCCAGTGCGCCTTGCCGATATGATGAGTCCGGTAACCGGCCGCCCGCAAAATATCGCTCAAGAACCGGCCTTCCCACGTCGGTCGGGTACCGATATTGTACGATCCATGGCGCGAGAGATGCAAGCCGGTCATGATCGACACACGGGATGGGGTGCACACCGTATTCGGGCAATACGCCCGCCGGAACACCGCGCCTTCTTGGCCGACCGCGTCCATGTTCGGGGTCGTCATGAACGAACTGCCGTTGATCCCTATGCTATCGTATCGTTGCTGGTCCGTCGTAATCAAGATGACGTTCGGTTTTCGTCCTGCGATTCGTTCCATCGTTTCCTCCTTCATGTCAGGCTTGACTTCATCATCACACAATTCATAATAAGAGTAAATCCCTTTTCGGAGGCGTACCCCATGCTGTACCCTCACCATGATCACAAGTTATCCAGCTTCGGATTCTCTTATTTCAGCCGTCCCGGTATTCCCATGCAGTTGATGAACATCGGCTGGGAGCGGGTGACGACAACCAACTACCGCTGGGAAGGGCTGAACCGCGGCAAAGGCATCTACACGATCCTGCAAATCACTTTGTCAGGTCGGGGAGCCATTCGCTTTGGCGACAAGACTCACGACTTGACGAAGGACACCGGCTTCCTGATCGTCGTCCCGAGCGACCACGTCTATTATTTTCCGGAGGACGCCGGGCACTGGGAGTTTCTCTACGTCGTTGTGCGGGGCAACGATGCAGTGCAGCATTGGTCGTACATCATTGACAAGCTGGGGCCTATCGTCGATTTCCGTTCACAACCTAACGCGTTGCTACTGCTGAGCAAGCTGTATGCAGACATCTACAATGACCCGCAAATGGACAAATACCTCATCTCTTCCCGCCTTTACGATCTCTTTATGGAGCTGCACCGAATGGCTGACGGCTTCGATCAGGCCCGCCAGGAACAACTTCCCGACGCCGTCTCCAGCGCGATCAATTTCATGCAATCGCGCTATGCCACCGACCTGTCGCTGGACGATATCGTCGATCATACTCAGCTGTCGAAGTATCATTTTTCCCGTATGTTCAAGAAAGTGACAGGGTTGTCGCCCAACCGCTATTTGCGCAAAATTCGCGTGGAGAAAGCGGCCTGGCTGCTGCGCCATACAGCAAAGACGTTGGATGTGATCGCTCACGAAACCGGGTTCGACAACAGCAACTACTTGATCAAGGTGTTCCGTTCGTTCGTCGGCGTTACGCCCAACGATTACCGCCTTGGCAAGAAAATATCGCCGGTCGAGTTTTTGCGCATTGAAACATGAATCTTGCTCGCCGTCCCTATTTTATCTTATTGGATACACAACCGGGATTTCTATCACAAAGTTTTGCTTGTCTAATCGCATTATCTTGCTAAATCAATTTTAGACATAAAGATGGGTGATCAACGGCGCGTGATGGCACGCATGGCTGCCGCAGCTGACAGAGGAGAACGAAATAATGAAAAAGTACATACTTTTTGATCATGATGGTGTTCTGGTTGATACTGAATTCTGGTATTACAAAGCGGGAGAACGCGCTCTGGCTGACATTGGATTTACTTTGGATAAAGATCAATACCTCCGCGACATGACCCAGACATTGGGCACTTGGTCCCAAGCTAGGGCGGCAGGTATCGATGAACAGACCATCAGCAAGCAGCGTGAGGTCCGCAACGCCTATTATCAGGAATATCTAAGAACAGAAGCCATAGAGATTGAAGGCGTAGTTGAAACTCTAGCCGAACTGTCAAAGTACGTCCGCATGGCCATCGTAACGACTGCAAAACGTGCGGATTTTCAACTTATTCATGAAAAGCGCCAGATTAGACAATTCATGGAATTCGTCCTTGTTCGCGAAGATTACGAGCTGGCCAAGCCGCACCCGGAACCATACTTGACCGGCCTAAAGCGCTTCGGAGCTACCAAAGAAGAGACCCTGTTTGTAGAGGATTCAAACAGAGGGTTGAACTCAGCCGTGGCGGCTGGTATCGACTGTGCTATTGTCCATAACGACTTCACAAAAACACATGACTTCTCACAGGCCAGCTATCGAATCAAGACTCTGATTGAACTAAAGGACATTATCCTGAATGTAACCTGAGAGAGCATTCGCCGGTGTGCAAACCGCAGACGAAAGAGACGATCGGCGTCGATTTGTCCAAAAAAATCCCCGTGCGGAAGTACTATACTAGTCTCAAGGAGGACTTTATGACCGTCCAAGTGAGCGGTGCGAAAGCAGGAACCGTCGTTTACCCCCCCCAGGGGCGATTCGGTCCACGCATTCAAAACCATTTGCAACTCGTACTGCTGCATACAGGCGAGATGACCGTATATATTGATGGGAGCGCGCTCCGTGTGCCGCCCGCTCATGTGGCACTTCTTAAACCGGGGCATCGCGAAGAATTTCAATTCGCTACCGACCAAGACACTTGGCACCGCTGGATTTCTTCGGAGGTATCCTTCCCGGATGAAGACGCGCGCAAATACTGGGAATCGCTTCCCGGTTTTTTGCCGTTGTCCGAGAAGATGAACCGCATCGTCGATCTGATGCTTTCCATGCAAGCCGAAGACCGTCCGTCCTACCTGGAATCCTTAGCCTCCCTCGGCAGAGCGGCGTTGCAGCTCTATGAAGCCGAGTGCCGCCAGCAAGACGCCGAGCGATCCATCCACCCCAGCGTTCTTCTGACCAAATCATGGATACACCGCCATTACCCTGAAGACATTTCTCTGAACCAACTAGCCTCCGTCGCCGGAGTGACCCCTGAGCATCTCATCCGCTTGTTCCGTAAGCATCTGGCCGTCACCCCGATTCAATACCTCTGGAATCATCGCATTGAACGTGGGCTTCACTTGCTGCGCCATACCGGCCTATCTGTCGGCGAGGTCGCCGAACAATGCGGGTTCAAAACTTCCTACCATTTCACCCGTTCGATCAAACAATTTTCCGGCAAGTCGCCGACCGATGTGCGCAGACAAAGTTGGCACGCAGGCGAGTAACGGATTCGGTTGCCTCTTCCGCCCTACTATGGTATATTTTAACTTCCTGTCTCATCACAAATTGCCATTGGGGAGTGGATGATTTGACCGAGGAAACAATTCGTCATGCTTACGTTGAAGAGCAAGACCGGCTGGATGCCGCCCTTGAGCACATTAACAGCCAATTGAAAGCGCTGCAAGCCATTCCGCGCTATTACGGCATCGACTTGAGCGAGCAAGCGCTAGATGTCATGCGCGAGCAAAGCCGCCATAACCTCGCCGTAGCTTCTGTTGAACCGTATTTCGGGCGGCTCGACTTTCTTGAAGGCCAGACTGGCGATCCGGTCCCGCTGTATATCGGCAAAGTCGGAGTCGATCGCGACAATTCCGCCGTACCGCTCGTCATCGATTGGCGCGCTCCGGTGGCCAGCCTATTCTATTCGTTCACGGGCGGCGAAAGCTCGGTTGTTTACGAGTCTCCTGACGGGGACATTGAAGGGCTCATTTTTCTCAAAAGGAACATCGTCGTCCGCAAACAAATTTTGCAGCGGGTCGTTGACGCCTTCGTTCGCGGCGGTGAAAATTTGGCTGTTGCCGATGAGTTTCTTCTCTATCGCCTTGGAGAGAATAAGGATAACCGGCTGCGCGACATCGTCTCGACCATCCAGGCCGAACAGGACAAAATTATCCGTGCTGCGAAAAATATGGCGTTAATTATCCAAGGGGTCGCCGGAAGCGGCAAGACAACGGTCGCCCTGCACCGCATCGCCTTCCTGCTGTACCAATACCGAGACCAGATCCGCGCCGACAAAATGATCATTTTCGCCCCCAACCGCATGTTTCTCGACTATATTTCCGGAGTGCTTCCCGAACTGGGCGTTGGCGACATCCGGCAGACGACGTTTCAAGAATGGGCGCTGGAGCTGCTGGATCATGCCGTGAAACCGGTCGACCCGGCCAAGCGTCTGTCGCACTGGTTCGCGATCGGCTCCAAGCGACCACACATCGACGATCTTACCCCCGGACGTTGGAAAGGTTCAGTTGCCTTCATGGCGATCATCAAGGAGTTTTTCGATCGGTTCGAGGCCACGTATCTTCCGGGTAACGATCTTGAAGTTTGGGAAGGT
>JAJFMO010000347.1 GCA_020697475.1 Paenibacillaceae bacterium
TGTCGCTTTTTTTTCGCTTTCCGACTTGCGACTAGTCAAGTCAGAATCTGAAGTCATCATTAAGATGCTGGGTACCATAACCAGAAGTACAACGACAATCATGATAACATAAGCAAGACTTCCTTTTTGGTTATTAAAGTACTCTATCATATTAAGAAACCTCTCTTTCAAAACAGCAGGGTAATGGAATTCTCGAGTACCGTTATTCTGATGATTCGCATATTGAGCAAATCCACGCTATGGGCAAATTCCCTTGCTTATCGAGCGTAGAAGCTATGAATGATGATCCGAATATTACTGAAATTCCAAAAATACGTGGTTTACAGAAGACGGGTCTCCACCGTTTCTCTTTTGCGATACTGGGCGGGAGGAATTCCGTATTTCCTCTTGAACGTCTTGTAGAAATGCGTGTAGTTGCCGAACCCGCACGCCAAGGCAATCTGCTCGATCGGCATCGCCGTATATTTCATTCGATCGGCCGCCTCTGACAAGCGAATGTCCAGAGCATAGCCGATCATCGTCTTCCCGTAGCATTCTTTAAAGAAATGAACCGCGCGGGAGACGCTTAACCCTACATATTTTGCCACATCCTCCACACGGAAAGTGCTAAACGCGTGCCTCTCCACGTAACGCTTCATTCGCGAAGCGACATAAGGGCGGCTCGAAGACCCGCCGGTCTCCCTTAAAGCTCGGCCAATTTGGATGCAAAGCGCCCGCAGCAAGTAACTCATTAATTCCCGCTCGCCGCTCGTAGCCTGGCATTTCTCCTGAGACAACTGCCTCCATAGAGACAGAATCGATTCGTCGGGGTTGATTCGGATGATATTGAGTTTCTTGGTCCGCATCCACCATTCCTGGATCCAGCTTCCCCGGCAGAAAAGATAGAAGTCGCTGCTTGAGATCGCCTCTCCTTGCGTCTGCCCGCCCCACACCTCGTACGTGGTTCCCGGCTCCAACATGATCAAATCTCCGGCCTCAACGGCGATCTCTTCGCCCTGGATCTTCACCGTGCAAGCGCCTTCAGTTTGCAGACGCAATAAATAGCCGCCAAGCTCCTCAATTTGATTGGCCATATAGAAATAACGGGTATGATGGGAATATCCGCACAGCAAAACCTCGTCATCCATTGCGTTAGTTCGCCCCCTGCCCGCTTCGTCCGATTTCATATTGGATTATAGCAGTTATTGCCAAATATTCAACGGGGGCCTCGCTTGACAAACTGAATAATTCCAACAATCAGAAAACATAATCCCGCCAACAAGCCGCAATATATCGAGATGTACACATACGGAGCATGGCTGCCGTCGCCGATCGGGCCGACCCGAGGCTTATAAAGACTCCAAAGCCGATAACCCGCCAACGCGATCATGAAGAGAGACAAAACAATCAACGTCACCGCTTCGCCTCATTCCTGCCCCTCCCCCTTATTTGTTCATACGCTGCCGCCTTCGATCATCGACGGGGGCAGCCAAATTTTGCTCGTATCGGCCAAGTCGCGCTTCTCTTCGATGTACTCGATCAGCCGCATAGCGGCTACGTAGCCCATCTGCGCATAAGGCACGGCTACCGAGGTCAGCATCGGAAGCATGAACTGGTTGGCCTGCTCCGTATTGTCGGCAGCCATCACGAACAAGTCGCGGCCGACGGTGAGCTTCAGCTCGAACGCAGCACGGTACAGGTTCACCGCGCCGCGCGACCAGTTGGACAAGAACGCCATGGGGCCGGTCGTCCCGGCCAACTCCTGAGCCAGCCATTCCGTCCACCATCCTCTCTCAGCTTCCCAAGGCGCATGCGGCTTCGCGGTCACCGACGGCTGCAGATCATGCTTCTCTATCCACTGCTTGTACGTCGCCAGACGCTGCCGGTCGCCCCAATTCGGATGGTATTCCGGCCCGTCGAAAATTTCGATGTAGCGAGGCGCCAGCCCTGTCTTCGACCACATATGATCGAGCGCCATCTCGATGCTGCGGGGATAATCCATCAGCACACTGGACACCACGTCGCTCACCGGATACCCTTCCAATGAAACGTAAGGAATTTGCTTCTCCCGCACCAATTCCGCCCACTGCGGATCGCTGTAGCTGGTCGTATCCTGCGTCATAATCCCGTCGATGCGCCGCTGCGAGTACAAATCGACGATATTGTGCCGGCTTTCCTCGCTGTTGGGAGTGCCATAGAGCAGCAAGTGATACCCCGACTCCAAACAAGCATCCTGAATCCCAGCCAACACTTGAAAAAATATCGGGCTCTTCAGCTTGCCGACCGCCGCGATGCAATGTGTTCGGCCGAGCCTTAACCCGCGCGCTTGTGCATCGGCGTGGTAGCCCATCTCCTCGATGACCTGAAGCACCAGCTTGCGTTTCTCTTCGCCGATCCGAATCCCTTGCGTTCCGTTTAAGATTGCCGAGACGACGCTTTGCGATACCCCCGCGCGTTTGGCCACATCCTTGCTCGTAATACGCGCCACTTTGTCTACCCTCCCGCCTCGTTGCATATAAAGAAAGGCCCGAACTCCACGGTCACCTTCCCCGTAAAATTCGGGCTCTGTAATTCTATTTGCTCTTGCTCTCCTGGATCGCTTTCGTTATGTTCTCTTCCGCCTGGCGCAAAATCGTATTCACATCGCCTTTATTGTTCAGATAATCCTCGAAGCTTCGGCGCACAAGGCCTTCCGCCGTTTGCCGGTATTCCGAGATTGGCGGCGATGCGGCCGGATGGCTCTTGAATATCCCTTGAATGTTCTTGCCTTCGAGGAACTTCAAATCCGTGGCAAACGCCTTCTGGATCGCCGGATCCTTCAGCACGCTGACAATCCCTTGCTTCGAGCGGGCCATCTGCACCTCATCCGAAATGGCAACCTGAATCACCTGCATCGCCGCATCCTTGTTCTTGCTCGTCTTCGAAATCAACATGATGTCCGTACTTGTGCTCGGGTACGTGTTCGGGAAGTCCGGGAAGCTTGGGTATTGCACAACGTCCCAATTCAAGCCGTCCTTCGTCGCATCCGCCAGCTCATCGAACAAGTTCTGGAACAGGAACATCGCTAACGTTTTATCCTCATAAAATTGCTTCTTCGGAGTCCGGCTCGACCAGCTGTTGCCGGGAATCGTATAGATCATTTTGCCGAAATCGAACATCTTCTTCCACGCTTCCGTGTTGACAATCGGCTTGTCGTGGTCGACGGTGAACAAATTTTTCGCCTGAGCGATCCAAATGATGTTGCTTCCCGTGTTCAATCCGCGGTATTCGACGCCGCCTTCGACACGCGACACTTTCTTCGTCAACTCGACGACCGCGTCCATCGACATCCCGTCCGTCGGATAGGGGGCGCCGAATTTATCGAATATATCCTTATTATAATACATGGCATGATACTTGGAATCCAGCGGCAGCGCGTACAGCGTCTTGTTCGTGGCGCCCGCCTTCACATCTTCGAGATACTTCGGGTTGAATTTGTTCAAATCGACATTGTATTTCTTGACCATCGGAGTGATGTCTTCGAGGAAACCGAGCGGCTCGTCGGGAGCGATTTTTCCATCATGGGTGAAAATAAGGTCCGGAATCGTCCCCGCCACGACCATATCGGCCAGTGTGTTTCCCTTGACCGAGGGGATGAATTCGAACGTGATGTTCGGGTGCTTCTTGGCCAACTCGCTCTTGATCAAGTTGATCCAATCGTCGTCCACCGAGATTCCGTCTACCGTGCTCGTAATCGTGACCGGCTCTGAACGCTTTCCTTGACATAACACGTACAACTTACGCCCTGACACGTATTCATAATTATGGAAAATGATGTTTGTCATCTAGATGATAATACGGTTTATCAAACGTGTCAACAGTTTTGTAAACGCTGCTCCAAGGGATTATTCGGGGGCGTTCTTCCTAAGTTCAATGACGGTAATCGAGGCAGGATCGGTATTTAATCGGATTACCCCATCGTCGATGGACGGTGGATCGATGGAGCGGATGGCTAATGTAGACTCCGACAGCGAGTCCGCGTCTAACACCCATGTCTTTATGGGGACGAAGCCAGCCAACCGGTCTCCGCGCCATGCAATCCGGGCGGCAACATCGTCGTCTCGCGTCGTGTTGATCAGCATCACATAAGCGGTGCTTTCATCCGTGCTTTCGCTTGCCAGAGCAACGATGCCCGGGACTTCGGCCTGCGAGACGGCCCCCTTATCTTTCCAGTATTTCACGATACGCTCAGCTGAACCCACATTGGTTGTGCGAAGCAACTTGCTGCCAAAGTGGGTCGTGAACATCTGGACGGCGTATTCTTGAGCGCTGATTTCATTGGGGCCGGTATCGTCCGCTGCGCCGCCCAGATTGGCGAACAAGCCTGCGGAGCCCACCCATGGCACACGCCCGTTCAAGGAAGCTTGCGCCAGCATTAATGAGCGCATGAGGGCGCCGGCCATCGTCTGCGCGTAGTCGTTGCCATAGGCATCCTGCAAGCTTTGGGAATAGCCGACATCGGTCAGCGCAAGCTTGACGTCTTCGATACTCGGCTTATCCATCTTGGCCAGCTCGGTATCGATCGTATTCTTAAAGGCGCCGTATCCTCTGCCGATCGCTTCGTCGAAGTAATTATCGTTCACCAGACGATTCGAATCGGCGAACCAATCCCCGCTTCGCACCTCGATTCCATCCAGCGGGACGAGCTCGGGGTCGGCGGTATGCATATTGCGCAATATTAGATTGTCCGATGTAATGACGATATTTGGGTCGGCAAGCTTCATTTGACTATAAAAATCATGGTAACTGTCGTGCGGTCCGGAAACGTAATCGACGTACACGAATTGCCCCATCGGGGGAATCGCCCCGTGAACACCGTCTCCGAAAGTGATTTTGCCGCTCTCGGCATCGAATAAGTAGTGCATGCTGTCCGACGAGGAGCCGCTGAAATCGTCAACCTGCGTCCAAGACTGAGCCTGAATAGGGGTTGCGCCAATCTTCACGGAGACGGATTCCGGCACAGCCGGCGGAAATTTCACGTAGTACGTTTCCGACTCGATTCCTTGAGTCTGGATAACTGCGTCCCGCCAGGAGTCGATGCGGACAGCCTTCTGGTTGGTGAAGCTGCGCTCACCTCCGTAGCTCCACCAGGTTTGCGCCTGGTCGGACGACGGGGCGATGCCGTTCCTGGCGATATCGTCGCCATTGGTTGGCCAGGCGGTCCAGATCGCCGCGGCGGAAGCACTCGAGTCGCCGGCAACCGTCCAATATTTGACCCCGTAAGGCAAGGGGTGGCCATTGTCGGCGCGCAGGGCGGCCCAAGGATGATCGCCGTCATTCACGGCATTCATGTACTCGACGAGATCAGCCGCATCTTGGGCGGAGCTGTTGAATGGAACCGTCATCACGAGCGTTCCGCCGACTTGCTCCATCAGCGCCGCCGCTTCGTCAGGACCGAACGCGCTGGAAACCGGGACGAACCGGTCGATTCTGCCATCGACATTGCGAATTCGTTCGTTTTGCGGGCCGATCGCCCTCGTCCAATCATAGGTATTGGCGATGGCGCTTCCGGGAAAACGAATCCACTGCGGCCGAATTTCATTAAGCGCCGCCTGGCGCACCGGATCGGCAAGGCCAGCGTCGTCCACCAATGATTGTCCGTTGCGATCGTAAGAATAGGTGAATCCGAATGCGGGCATGGGCAGGGTGGGGGAATCGGTATTCACTTCGATCCATGCTTCGGAAGATGCGGCTTCCACGAACCGTGACGGCCACGGCGTAGGAGTCGCAGCAGAAGAAAGCAGCAAAACTCCCGCCATCAGAAAAGCCGCCGCCATTTTGCCGGATTTTCGCAATGTATTCCTATGTTCCCCTGCCCGTGCCAACATTCCGTTCACTCCATTCGTATATCGTTGCGATCGCACATTAATTGAGCGTAAAAACCGCCTCGCGTTCTTCGCTTGGCTTGAAGCCAATCCGGATCGCTTTCGCCCGCAAAGTGGTCGTTCCTTGAGATAGACGCAGCGGTTTGGTGTATAGTTGCCAACTGGCGTCCTCTCCGGACTCGGTCGTATATCCAATGGACGCTCCTTGGGTTCCGCTATAGATCTGGATGAGCACAGGTTCGGCGTACGTTCCCTGGTTGACACGTTGCAGTCCGGGTTCGGAAGCGCCTACCGGAATAAACTGCGGCGGTGCGGTTGTCGGTTGCACCTTGCCCGGCCACATCCGCTCGATCAATTCGTGTTCCGGGATATCCCCCTGATCGCCGTTCGTCTGCCGCCAATCGTCCAGCTTGCCGCGCAGCCGTTCGAGAATGTCGCCATAAGCCGGATCGTCCGCAAGATTGCGGATCTCATGCGGATCTTCTTGGCAATCGTACAACTCTTCCGCAGGGCGGCTTTCCTTAAACATGGCGGCTTGCGTTCCTTCCAGCTGATTCAGGGCATGCAGGCGCCACATCTCTTGCATCACCGGATGCCGATTACGGTATTGGTTGTGCAACAAGTAGGGCAATTCCGGATAGTAGTTGCGAATATACTTGTATCGCTTGTCTCTTACCGCTCTCACCATATCGTACATTTCGTCGTGGCGGTCTCTGGCGGCGAAGGCGTATTCCCGTTCCTTCTTCTTGGGACCGAGGAACACCTTGCCCTGCATATGGCTGGGAATCGTGACGCCTGTCAGCGCCAATACAGTGGGAGCCAGATCGACCAGGTTGACCACTTGGTCGGTCACCGTTCCTGGCGCCAGTTGCCCCGGCCAACGAACGATCAGCGGAATGCGGATTCCGCTGTCGTACAGCCAGCGCTTGCCGCGCGGCATCCCTTCACCGTGGTCGCTCCACAAGATGACGACGGTGTTGTCGGCCAATCCGTCTTCGTCCAGTTGCCCCAATATTTCCCCGATTTTGCCATCGGAGACGATCAATTGGTCATAATGTCTGGCCAACGTTTCCCTTGTCACCGGCGTATCGGGCAGGTAAGGAGGAAGCGTGACGTTGGCGGAATCGGTCACTTCCGGCGCCGCTTTCTCCGGCCACATGCCGCTCTCATGCGTATGCGATGGGTTGAAGACGGCAAAGAACGGCTGTCCCGGCTTGCGGTTGCGCCAATGCGCTTGATTGCCGTTTTCGTCCCAAGCAGTGAACGGAGCGTTGAACTGGTAATCCGTCTTTGAGTTGTTCGTGCAATAATAACCGGCTGCGCGCAAATATTCGCTGAACACCTTCACGTATGGCGGCAGCACCGCTTCATAAGGGATGATCGCATCTCCCATAATCTTGTGAACAGAAGTCGTGCGGTGATGGGGGGAACCGACGGAAGTTTGGTACATTCCGGTAATGATGGCGCGGCGGCTCGGCGAGCACACCCCTGCGGTGGAGAAGGCGTTCTTGAATATACAGCCTTCAGCAGCCAGACGATCAATATTAGGCGTCCGGGCGACCATGTCCCCGTAGCAACCGAAGCGCGGGCTCGTATCTTCCATTGAGATCCATAGTATGTTCGGGCGATTTCCTGGTTCGTTATTCAGCATGGGAGTGCTCCTTTATATTTATCTATGAATCTATTTTACCATGTATTTCGACAAAAATGGATCATTGGATAAACCGAAGCAATCGATTAATATGTATACTGAGCAAAAAATCATTTCACAGGTGGTATCCGCATGAAAGTAATTTTTATCATCATCCTATTGAGTTTGATTTTGGGAAGCTGCGAAGGCGGAATGCAGGCGGACACGCCGGATAAGGCGCCGACTCAAGCCGGGAACGAAACGCCCGCACAGGAGGACAATTCGCCGAAGATCGGCCCTGGGACGGCCGGCCTTGAGACAACCGACCGTGGAAGCACACCGCTCACCTACACGAATAACGTTCAAAAACAAAGTGGAAATGTGACCTGGGATTTCAAGCTTCCAGCCGGTTCAACCGAAGAGGAGAAGTCTCAGGATACATGGATCCTTCCCGGGGATGCCGTATTTGTGTTGAACGACCAGGATTTCGTCATCGCTCCGACGGGAAGCCAAAAGCATTCGAATCTGTACAATAAAGCTTCCCTGCCTGCCGAAGACGATAACGATGTGGAAAATTTGGATAAATTTTCAATTGTCGGCTATACCGGTGTGCTGAAAAGTTTAGAAGGCGCAGGCTATGTTGTACTGCTCGAGCAATTTGGTCAGAAAGCGCCGAGGATGGCAAAGAACGATCTGGGGTTCGCGATCAACGACGCCAGGCAGCTGAGGATCGTATTTTTTGCAGACGGCGGCTATGTTCGGATGGCGGAAATCATCCGGGACTGGATGAAACAGCACGATTATTACCGCAGGCTACTCGACAAGCCTTACGGAGAGCAGTTGAAGGGCGCCGTTGTGATGCGCCCGGTGCAATACGGGGCGATTGGCGAAGAGGTATGGGAGCAAGTTGCGAAAGTCGTGCCCAAGGCGGTATTGATTTGGAAAACCGGCGACGACGCCCGAGATGCC
>JAJFMO010000348.1 GCA_020697475.1 Paenibacillaceae bacterium
GAGATCGATAAAGTCCGTGAGATGGGCGTGATGGAAGGGGAAGGCAATCTGTTTTATCCGGATCGCAATCTGAGCCGGGCTGAAGCGGTGACCACCCTGAACCGGGTGCTGGATCGCGGGCCGCTGACCGGGGACTTCTCCCCGAGCTGGCCGGACGTGACTGCTTCCCACTGGAGCTTTGGTCACGTGGAAGAGGCGTCACGCACGCACGAATCGTCCCGCATCAGTGACAAGGCGGAGCAACTGATTCGCTTCCGTGACTAATCGCCGCAAAGGACCGCCCCGTCGACAGAGAATTCTCTTCGGCGGGGCGGTTTTTTCTTGAGGCTGATTTTGCAGGACAAATCCGGCCATTCAAACTAACTGGCCGTCCCAGCCGCTTTTACCTTATATAGTTTTGGATATCTCAACTAACGCGCTGTCTGAAGCTTGATTTGGGTCGTATAGTTGCCATTTTGAGCCATTTACGTCACATTTGCATTTGTTTCTCTCATCAATCGAAAATAGGCGAAGGAATCGCTCAAACGGGCTTGGCAATCAACCGATATACGATATAATCGAATGTAGAGGAAAAGTATGCCTGCAAGCCCCCAAGGCGTGCTTACCGAGAGGAGTAACGGGAAGTGGACATGAGTCATTTGCAAGCGTTGTTGTATTCGAAAATAAAACTCAAGATGGCCGATTGGTCAACTTGCAACTATATCCCCGAGAGCGAGATGTACGCCTTCTTGCACATGATCATAGGCACGGCAGGCACAGTCGGATTGACGGGGATCGGCGGATTGGCCCGCGATAAGCTGCGTGATTTGACCGAAGGCAGCGACAAGCAATGGTCGAAGGCGGAATGGCAGGAGTTCATGGATCCGTTCCAGGAGCTCGTGAATGCTGTCGAGAAGGCCGCGAATATGGCTGCCCATCCTGCGCCTGTCGCAGCAGCAGCCGCCCCGGCACCCGCACCCGCCCTCGAACAAGAACCGCGCCCGCCGTCCCACTTCATTCTGTTGATCGATGACGATCGGGATTTCGTCGCTTCCTTGAAGGATACATTGGAGAAGGAAGGGTATTCCGTCAGTATCGCGCTTACGCTTCAGAAGGGACTCGAACTGTACTACCAGTTGAAGCCCGATTGGGTGGCGATCAGCATCCATCTTCAAGATGACGATACGCAGGAGATTTCCCGGCAAATCATCAGCAAAGCGCGCAAAGAAAACACGGCTGTTGCATTGACCGGCAATGAAGATACGAAGGAACACCGGTTGTATACATACTCGCTCGGGGCGCTTGATTTTCTCACGAAACCGATGGACCCGGAAGTGTTCAGAGCCTATTTAAATAACCGCTTCATGTATAAAAAAGAAATCGAAAGCGCCATTATCGTCGACGAACTGACAGGCGCCTTCAACCGCAAACACTTCAATACGATGATGCAATTTTTTATATCCGCTTATCAGCGGGAAGAAACCCCATTTTGCCTCGTGATGATGGATCTGGATCATTTCAAACAAGTGAACGACCGTTACGGTCACCCGAAGGGCGACGAGGTGCTGCAGACGTTCGCGCGCATCGCCCGCGAGAACAAGCGCGAGACCGACTTGTTGTTCCGCTACGGCGGCGAGGAGTTCGCTTTCATCTTGCCGCGGACGACGGACGAGACGGCGGAGAAGCTGATCCAGCGTTTCCGCAAGGCGTTGGTTGAGCATGTGTTCGAATCCGCGCAGGGCAATTTCCGGATGACCTTCTCGGCAGGCTTGATTCAACCGACCTCCAAGAAGGTGCTGGCCGAAGAGATTGTGGCGAAAGCCGACCAAGCGCTGTACAGCGCCAAGCAGAACGGCCGCAACCGCACCGTGGTGTGGCGCAACGAAGCTTTGACGGAGCGCCAGCCCGCTCGGCTGCAGATTATTATCATCGACGACGTGCTGATCGTGCGGGAAGTGTTGATGCGCCAGTTCGAGAATTGGGTGCCGCTGAACAAAGCCGAAGTCATCGCGAGCGAGTATGCCGACGGGGTGTCGTTCCTGCAGTCCAATTGGTACAATCCGAACGACCTGTATGTCATTTTGCTTGATGGAATCATGCCGCGTATGGACGGCATTGAGGTACTGCGTCAAATTCGCAGCACGTATGCTCACCATAACATCATCGTGACGATGCTGACCGCTCGCAGAGAGGAGTTCGATGTGATCAACGCGATCGAGCATGGAGCGGACGATTACATCGTCAAGCCGTTCGAGGCGGAGGAAGTCCCTTCGCGAATACAGCGGCTGATTAGCAGACGGTTCGGGTAGAAAGTTCGGTTAAAGAAGTTTCGGGCAAACATCGATCGGGGGAAATTGGGATGAAAAAAATATTGATCGCGGACGACGAGGAAATTTTGCGGATGTTGATTTGCGATTCGCTGGAAGATTTGGAGCTCGAGGTGGATACGGCTGAGGATGGGGCGGTCGCGCTTCAACTGATCGCGGCAAATCGCTATGATCTGATTATTCTCGACTACATGATGCCTCGGCTGACCGGGATCGACGTACTGAACCAGATGGACGATGCGGTGAAAAAGTCGACGGCGATTCTTATGCTCACGGCCAAAGCCCAGGAATCCGACCGCCAGGTGGCCAAAGAGGCGGGAGTGCATTATTTTATCCCCAAGCCGTTCAGCCCGCTTGATCTTGTTGCCGCTGTGAGCGAGATTCTCTCTCTGTCCGTTGGAGGAGAACGATGAATTTCCATGGGAACTGGCTGACTTCGCAAAGTATTCGCTACAAATTCGTGCGCTTGCTGGCTGCACTGATCTGCATCATCATTTTATTCGTCGTCCCGTTCTCGATCTACCTCGTTAACGCCCAGAACGCTTTGTTCGTGAAGCAGGAGCAATTGCAAGAGAAGGCGAAGATTGTCGGCCGGTTGGGAGAAACGATCAATTCGGTGATTTTTCACGCCAGGGGCTATTATGCCTATCAACTGGACTCCGAGCTGACTCAAGCCCGTTCTCTGCTGGTTGAATTCAATCAATTGATCGACGATTATTCCGCTTTGCCGCTTACTGAGCAAGAACTCAAGTTACGTGACGGGATCAGCGACTTTAGTAAGAACTATGAGACGGTGCTGTTGCCAAAGGCGGTTGCCCTGGTCAACTCCGGAGATTTCGAGGGGCTGCAGGAGTTTGCTTCCGGGGACGGTGGGAAAGAAATCAACCGGTTTTTGGCGTTCACCCAATCGTACACCGAACGCATGAACCGGGAGCTCAGCCAGGCTTTCCAACAGGCGGAGAAGCGGACGAACCAATGGATCTTCATGGCGATGTTGTTCAGCGGCCTGATCCTGTTTGTTTTTGTGGCGATGATGTGGCGGATTTTGCATAATATCTTTGGGCCTCTATCCGACCTGGGCGATGCCGCCGAGGCACTGATCCACGGCCAGAACGTGGAATTGAAAGAGTTGCGCCGCAAGGATGAGATCGGGCAATTGTCGAAATCGTTCAACCACATGGTCCGTTCGCTCCAAGATAAGGAAGAGGAACTGCTCGCCCAGAATGAGGAACTGACTTCCCAGCAGGATGAACTGCAATCGAATCAGGAGAGATTGCAGCGGTCGCTTACGGAAATCGAGAGCATGACCAAGGCGCTCGATCAATCGTCGGCGGTGGCGATCCTGGACCGTGACTTCGTGTTTCAATATGTGAACAATAAATTGTGCGAATGGACGTTATATAATCCCGCTGAGTTGATCGGAAGATCGTACTTGATGTTGACAATGCCGGGGAGCGAGGGCGCCGTGGTTGGGGAGATTGGACGCATCGCGAGGAGGGGCGGCACATGGAGCGGCGACATCTTGAACCGTAGGCGCGACGGCAGCGGCTTGTGGTTGCAGAGCACCTTGGTGCCGTATGTCGACTCCAAGGGCATCATCTATCAATACATCATGATCGCCAATAACATTTCCCCGCTCAAGCAAACCGAGGAGGAGCTTGCCCGCTCACTTACACAGACGGAGAAGACGAAGGAAGAACTCGAAGTGTACAACCAGCTGAACCGGGAGCTCACTTCCACTTTGGACAGGCAAGAGTTCGCCGAGTCGTTCCTTGCCCATATCAATAAGCTGTATTCGTTGCAGGCAAGCTTGTTCCTGATTATGAAGGACAAGGTCGTTGCAGCCAAAGGGCTTGACGGCGAGTCTATAGAGGCGTTCGCCAAAGAGTCGATGAATGGCCTCTATGTCCGCTTATCCGAGGAAAGATCGTTCGTCGTCAAGCGCGAAGCGAGTGTATCCGAGCAGGGGATTGCTGCAGGTTCGCTCGTCTACAGCTACGATTTCTATTCCGGGGTGGCGGGTCCGAATCACGAGCTGACCGGGATGTTCTGTGCGACCCGGATCGGCAGACCGTTCTTGCCCGAGGAGATCAATGCGATCAACGGCCAAATGAATCGGGTGGCGCTTGCTCTGGAGCGGATTAACCTGTTCGGGGCGATCGAGAGGTCGCGCAAGTTGAACCGCAACATCATCAATAACGTGCTGGAAGGCATTCAATTCGTCGACCCGGAAGGGCACATGCTGCAAAGCAACAACGCACTGTGCCGGATGCTCGGCCGCAACGACTGGGCAAATGAAGAGCGGATCGGGAAGGAGGAATGGATTTCTTGCTTCACCAAGCATGTCCGCGACGAACGGGCGCTGCGGCAATTTTTCGATAAAGCGTTATCGAGTCCGGTTACGGACGATTATACTTTGCAGTATACGCTCACTGGGAACGGTGGCTCGGTCGGCTCCGGTGGGCCGAGAAGGCACATGGAGGTGTACGCGACTTCGCTGTTTCAGCAAGCCGAGAAGATCGGAACGATCTTTGTGCATCGCGATAT
>JAJFMO010000349.1 GCA_020697475.1 Paenibacillaceae bacterium
TAAAAATAAACAGCTGAGAAAATACGTGCCTGAGACGAAGGTCATGAGCGCGGCCGTGTTGCGCAGTATGCTAGATAAATATCAAATGGTATACGTGAAGCCGAACATAGGCACGTTCGGCAATGGGGTCATTCGTGTGGAGCGGCTGGCGAAAAATGAGTCGAGCGCTGCCAAAGAGTCGTCCAGTTCGTCCAACCCGACCAACTCATCCAATCCAACCAACCCAACCTATGCCGCCGACTCTATGGTAACAACCGACCCAACCGCCTCGAAAGACACACATGCATACCAATTTCAATCCGGCTTGACCCGGCGCAGCTTCAGCGGCTTCGATCCGATGTACGCGCAATTAAGCAAGCTGACCCGCGGCCGCCGATATTTGGCGCAGCAAGGCATTCATCTGCTGCGCTATCACGGGCGCCGCTTCGACCTGCGCGTCATGGTTCAACAGAACGCCGAAGGCGTGTGGGAGACGACGGGGATAATCGGCCGCGTGGCCGCACCGAAGAAGATCGTCACCAACTACCATAACGGCGGCAAGCTCGTTCCGGTGGAGAAGCTGCTCGCCTCCCACGCCCCGTCAGGCAGCAGTCGCCGCAACCACATCGCCAAGCTGTCCGCCCTTGGGGAACTGATCGCCCGGCAGCTTCAGTCGGTGTACCCGGGGCTGAAAGAAATCGGCGTGGACGTTGCCCTCGACAGCCGACTGCATCCGTGGGTTCTGGAGGCGAATACGTCACCGGATCCGTACATTTTTCGGAAGCTGGCCGACAAGCGCATTTTCGCCAAAATTATTCGTTATCGCCGCAGGATCGATGCTAAGAGTCGGTTCGGTCGGAGGACTCGATCGCTTTCATTTTCGGAAAATAAAATGTAAAAACAGTTCCGATCCCCGGAACGCTGCTCGCCTCGATCTTGCCGTGGTGGGCGGTGACGAGGTTCTTCACGATCGGCAGCCCAAGGCCGGTCTCGCTGCGATCCTTAGTGCGGGACGGGTCCACCTTGTAGAAACGTTCCCAAATTTTCGCCAGTTCATCGCTTGACATCCCTTGTCCGGAATCTTGGATGCTAACGATTGTAAAATCGTCGTTCTCCGTCGCCGACAGCTGGATCGTGCCATATTCGGTGAATTGGATCGCATTTTTAAGCAAGTTAATCAATATTTGGATCAGACGGTCATAGTCGCCGTAAATATGCAAATCGGGCGGGCATTCGATGAGGATGCCCAAATTTTTCTCCTGAACGAGCACTTCCAACGATTCGTTGACGACTTCGAACAGCTCCCTCACGTTGTGAAGCATCGGGTGAAGGGTGATGAGGCCGCTCTGAATTTTTTCCATGTCCAGCAGTTCGTTGATCAGCCGGATGAGGCGGAACGTCTCTTTCTCGATGATCGAGTAATATTTGTACCGCTCCTGCGGCTCGCTGACCAGGTTGCTCTTCAACCCCTCGATGATGCCGCGGATGGAAGTAAGCGGGGTGCGAAGCTCGTGGGTGACGTCGAGAATGAACTGGCGGCGCAGCATGTCGTATTCTTCCAGCCTGCGCGAGGTGCTCTCCAACTGCTCGGCCATCGAGTTGAAATCGTTGGACAAGTCGCCCAACTCGTCGGATCGGCGCACTCTGGTGCGGACGGTGTAATCCCCCTCGGCGATGCGTTGGGTGGCCAGCCGCAACGACTTGACGCCACGGCTCAAGTTGCGCGAAGCAATCAGGCTGAAGAGGATGGCCAGCATGAAGATCAGCCCGCTCGCGTACAGGATCGTACGGTTGATCGTGTGGATCGTCTCGGTGACGCCCTCAACCGGAGAGATAACGAAAAGGAACGTGTCGGCGCCGTCCATCTTGAACGTGCGGGGCCAGACCATGACGGGATCGGTTTCTTTTTCGACCAAAAAATAGTGTTTCGTATCGGAGTACATATGCTGCTTAAGCACGGTGATGAACGCTAAGCCGCGGTAAGGCTGGGTGATCATCCGGGTGTCCTTCAAGATCACGTCGCCGGATTTGTCGAGCACGACGAACGAAATTTTGCGCGAAATGAGAATGGTTCGGTAATTGGTCAGCTCTCCCGTATGGTCGCCGGTTTGCCGGAGCAGGCGGACGATCGCGTTGCTGGCGGCTTTGAGCTCGTCTTCTTTGCTCTGGAACGTCTTCACCTTGAGGTAATAGGTCGCCCCGGCGCCGAGCAGCAGCAGGATTAATAAAGCGATAATCAAGTGACTGACGAATTGCCTCTGGAAAAAGGTAAAGCGATACCGCCAGCGCGGACGGCGAGGCTTCGAACTCTTCGGATGCGGCCAGAGTTTCATGCGCTACTCCTCCAGTTTGTAGCCGACTCCCCAAACCGTGGCGATCAATTGATGCTCCGGCGAGGATATTTTGTTGCGCAGCCGTTTGATGTGCACGTCGACCGTGCGCTCTTCGCCATAATAGTCGTAGCCCCAGATGCTTTCCAGCAGCTGTTCGCGGGTGAACACGCGTTTCGGGTATTTGATGAACAACGTCAGCAGGTCGAATTCCTTGGGCGTAAGGTTGGATATTTTTCGATCAAAAATCATCACTTCACGCGTCGTCAAATCAATCTCCATATCGCGATACGTCAGCTTGTTCGGCTTGCCGCCCGCTGTTGCAAATGAATCGGCTTCGTGCTCGGCGCTTTCCGGCTTGTACCTGCGCCACACGGCGCGGATGCGGGCGAGCAGCTCCATCGGGCTGAACGGCTTCGTAATATAGTCGTCGGCGCCGTGATCGAGCCCGGTGATCCGGTCTTTCTCGGCGTCTTTGGCGGTCAGGATGATGACGGGGGTGTCGAACGCCTGACGGATTTCCTTGCACAACGTGATCCCGTCCTTGCCGGGCAGCATCCAGTCAAGGATGATCAAGTCCCAGTCTTGCTCGCGAATCAGTTGATGCGCTTTCAGCCCGTCGTGAGCGAAAGTGACGTCGTATTTCTCTTTATTAAAGAACATCCGCAGCATCTCGCATACGGAATGGTCGTCTTCGGCTAGCAGGATCTTCACCGGTGTTCACTCCTCTGCAGCACTTTCACCCACAAGCATATTATTTGTGCGCTTCGAACGCAAGAGAAAATCAATGAAAAGCGGTTGACCTTGTATGAAGTTGGTGGGACAATAGGGCGGACGATATTTTTTAGAGAGGGAGCGGGGAGTTCGGATGTCGAAAATGCGGGTTGGACTCATCGGTTGCGGTAAGATCAGTGACGCTTATTTGAAAAATGTGAAGCAGTATGAGGAACTGGACATAGTAGCTTGCGCGGACATGAATCTGGAGCGGGCGGCGGCGAAAGCCGAGGAGTACGGGGCACGCGCCTGTACGGTAGAGGAACTGCTGGCCGATCCTGGCATCGATGCGGTGCTCAATTTGACGATTCCGATTGCGCATGCGGAAATTGCTTTGAAAGCGCTCAATGCGGGCAAGCATGTGTATGGGGAAAAGCCGCTCGCCGTGACGTGCGAGCAGGGGCGGGAGATTATGGAGCTGGCCGGGCGGAAAGGTCTGCGGGTCGGGAGCGCGCCGGATACGTTCCTGGGCGGCGGGATTCAGACGTGCCGCAAGCTGATCGACGACGGCTGGATCGGCAAGCCGCTGGCTGCGGTGGCGTTCATGATGAGCAAGGGGCATGAGGGCTGGCATCCGGATCCGGAGTTTTATTACGAGCCGGGCGGCGGGCCGATGTTCGATATGGGGCCGTATTATTTGACGGCGCTGGTCAATTTGCTCGGACCTATCGAGCGTGTGACGGGGTCGGCGCATATCGGCGTTGCTGAGCGGACGATCACCAGCGCGCCGAAGCGCGGGAAGAAAATTGAGGTGAAGGTGCCGACGCACGTGGCGGGGGTGCTGGATTTTGCATCGGGCGTGATCGGGACGCTGATCACGAGCTTCGAAGTGTTCGGCGGGGCGTCGGATTTGCCGCGCATCGAAATTTACGGCACGCAAGGGACGCTGCGGGTGCCCGACCCGAACACGTTCGGCGGGCCCGTCGCCTTGCGTCTGAACGGGGCCAAGGAATGGAGCGATATCCCCTTGGCCTATGGGTTGACCGAGAACAGCCGCGGAATCGGGCTGTTGGATCTGGCGCGAGCGGTGGCCGAAGGGCGGCCGCACCGCGCGAGCGGTGAGCTCGCCTACCACGTGCTGGAGGCGATGCACGGGTTTCATGCTGCCGCCGAGAGCGGGCAGCATTACGCCATGCGCAGCCGCTGCGAGCGGCCGGCGCCGCTTCCGCTGGCGTAGCCAGCGGCGCGAAGCGCCCGCGGAGGCGCCCGCGAGGCGCAAAAGCAAAGGGATCGCACCCGTGAGGGTACGATCCCTTTGCTTTTGCGCCGGGCGAAGCCGGGCGCGCGCCGCGCGTGTGTGCGGGGGCGCGCGGGAGCGGGAGCGGGGGTGCGCGGGTGGGCGCAGAATACAAGCGGCTCTACGTTCCGCTAATTGCCGAAGGTACCCGTTATTCGGAGTATTGGTGGCTCTACATTCCGTTAATTGCCCTGCAAACGGTGCTTGATACCTGTTTTAGACGAGTTAACGGAATGTGAGTCCGCGAAATGACGAAAACGGCTCAAAATGATGAATTAGCGGAATGTAAGTCCGCGTAGCAAGCAGCGACCGTTCAATTTATGGGGAAGTTGGCGTAAGCTGCGTCCAGATCAAGGAACCTTAGGAGACCGCGCAGGCAGTGAACTGGAGTCGCCGCCCTGTCTGCTCAGTATGTACCGCCGAATTCGCTCTTTCCCGCCAACCGACTCAAGCAAGCCTTTGTCCATCAGCCCCCGCAAAATCCGTCTTGCATGCCGGTCGCAAATCCGCAGATGACCCGCCAGCTCCAG
>JAJFMO010000350.1 GCA_020697475.1 Paenibacillaceae bacterium
GGCGCACTACCGCTTTGCTTTCGACGGCGGGGCGTACTCCGATCAGGGAATTGGAATAAGCAAAGCGGCCGCATGCGACTGCACCGGACCTTACAATATCGATAATGTCTGGTGCGACTCGTACTGCGTCTATACGAATCACACGTACGCCACCTCGTTTCGCGGCTATGGGCACCCGGAGCTCACTTTCGCCATGGAACGGGCGATGGACAAGCTGGCGGCAGAGCTCGCAATGGATCCGGTCGAACTTCGACTGAAGAATGCGATTAAACCTCAACATTCGACGCCTACTCAAGCAGCGCTCAATTCAAGCAATGTCGGCGATTTGACCGCATGCCTGACGAAGCTTAAAGAGATGATCCGGTGGGACGATGGGCAAGTGATTCGCACGGATCAGGGCAAAGTCGTGGCCAAAGGCATCAGTTGTCTGTGGAAGACGTCCAGTACGGCGACGAACGCCGGCGCAGGCGCGATCCTTACGTTCAATCAGGACGGCAGCATCAATCTGCACACGGCGGCGGTGGAGCTAGGCCAGGGCTCCAAGACAGTGCTAGCGCAAATCGCGGCGGAGAAGTTTCGGATGGACGTCGATAAAATCCATATGGTGTTGGAGACGGACACCCGCTACGATCCCCATCAGTGGAAGACTGTGGCCAGCAGTACGACCATGTTGGCCGGCCGGGCGGTCATGGCGGCTGCCGACGACGCCATCGCCCAGCTGAAGCAGATGGGGGCGATGGCGCTGAAATGCTCGCCCGAAGATCTCGATATCGCCTGGGGCAAGGTGTTCCTGCGCGACAGCCCGGAATTCCACGTGTTGATCCAGAATATCGCATCCGGCTATAAGTATCCGAACGGCAACTCAGTCGGCGGCGACATAATCGGGCGGGGTTCATACATCGTCCGACATCTGAGCACCTTGGACGAGCAAACCGGTTCCGGCAAGCCGGGGCCTCAATGGACGGTCGGTGCACAAGCCGTTGAGGTGGAATACGATCCGGTTGATCACTCTTACCGAATATTGAAGGCGGCGACAGTGCTCGATGCCGGCAAGGTGCTCCATCCGCAAACGGCGACAGGGCAGATGAAGGGCGGGATGAGCATGGGCTTGAGCTTTGCGGCAACCGAAGGGTTCTTGTACGATGATTCGGCGGTCGTCGTGAACCCGCAATTGCGCACATATAAGATTATGAGGTTCGGCGAGCAGCCTGAATATTTGGTACATTTTGTCGAGACCCCGCTCATCGACGGGCCTTACGGCGCGAGAGGGATCGGCGAATACGGGATAATCGGCATGCCGGCTGCGTTGGCGACAGCGTTATCGGCAGCTGCCGGCACCGAGCTGTACCAGCTGCCTTTGACCTCGGAACTCATCTGGAGCCGTTGCAAGGAGGCGACGTGAGTGATCCCGTTTGATTTCGAATACTGCAAGCCTGCGACGGTTGGCGAAGCGTTGAAGACGTTTCGCGATTTGCAAGCGGCGGGGAAGCGGGTTTGTTACTATGGCGGGGGCACGGAGTTCATCAGCCTGGCCCGTCTTGGGTCGGTGACGACAGCTGCGGTCATCGACTTGAAAGGAATTCCCGAATGTTTAACCTTGTCGGAAAATGATCAGCATGTACTCATCGGAGCGGCAGCCAGCTTGACCCAAATCGCTGAATACCGGGCGTATCCGCTGCTCTCCGACCATTGCCGGAGAATCGCCGACCATACGTCGCGCAACCGGATTACGATCGGCGGCAACTTGGCCGGCGTCATCGAGTACCGTGAGGCAGTGCTTCCGTTGCTCGTGAGCGACGCACAAGTCGTCGTTGCCCGTGGCGAAGGGATGGAGACGGTCTCGATCCATGATATTTTCAAGGGGACTTTGCTCATCGGCGCCGGGGAGTTTATCATCCAGTTGCTCGTTCCCCGGAGCGAAGCAAACCTTCCTTACGTCAGCCTGAAGAAGACACGGCACTCGAAAGTCGATTACCCGCTTGTCTCCATCGCAGCTTCGAAGAAGGACGGCCGGATACGATTGGCTGTCAGCGGCGTGTGCCGGTATCCATTTCGCTATCCGCCGTTGGAGGATGAAGTGAACGCGGCCAATCGCTCGCCCTTGGAGAGGGCGGAACGCGCCGCCGCTCGGTTGCCGGAGCCCGCTGTTAACGACGCGTTCGGTTCGCGGGACTATCGGTTGTTTCTGCTCCGCCATGCGATTGCCGACACGATCCGCCAATTGGAAGGAGCTTGAAGCGTAGGATGAACAATTCGGCGATGAGTACTGTGGAACTGGATGTGAACGGAAAAAGAAAAGCGGTCGTCGTTCGCCATGCCGACACGCTGCTCGATGTACTGCGCGTCAAGCTCGGGCTGACCGGGGCGAAGCCGGGCTGCGGCAACGGGGACTGCGGGGCGTGCGCGGTGCTGGTCGACGATGAGCCGATGCACTCCTGCCACATGCTGGCGGTTGAAGCGGCGGGGAAGCGGGTCACGACGATCGAAGGACTGCAGGGGACGGCTTTGCAGCAGGCGTTCGTGGATCATTGGGCGGTGCAATGCGGGTACTGCACTTCCGGGATGATCGTGGCCTCGCACGGCCTGTTGCTTCGGCACCCGAACCCGGACGAGGCGACGGTGAACGAATGGTTGAGCTCCAACTTGTGCCGATGCACAGGGTATGAGGAGATAAAGCAGGCTGTGTTGTCTGTTGCGCGATCGGTTGGCCAAGCAGGAGGAACTACGCCATGACGGACAACTGGAAGGTGCTTGAAGAGTTAGAACGATCGGAAGAACCATGTCTGCTCGCCACGATTATCCACGTTGATGGCTCGGCATATCGCAAAGTAGGCTCTTCGATGTTGGTCAAAGCAAGCGGAGGGCGTGTCGGCATGCTTAGCGGTGGATGCGTCGAGCAGGATGTGGCGGCTCGGACCGAGGAAATGTTGCGTTCGGGACGGTCGGTCACGTTCAACTACAATACGCGGTCATCCGACGACCCGATTGGGGATTTCGGATCCGGTTGCGAGGGACGTATACATGTTCTTCTGGAGCCGATCGGAGACGCGTTGCGCCGACAACTGACGAAAATCAAAGAATGGCTGGTGCGTGGAGTTTCCGTGGCTTGGGTAAGGAGGTTGGATGCGCATCGAACGGTAGTGGAACATCGCTTCCTTCCTGAGTGGGAATTCCATAGCGCAGGACTCGATGAAAGCCCGCTGAACGGTTGCCGTTATGACGGGTCGTGGGGCTCGGAAGTGTTCGTTCAGGTGTTATCGCCTAAGCCGCGATTGCTTATCTTGGGTGCTGGGGAAGATGCCCGGCCGCTCGCCGCTATGGCTTCGCAGGTCGGGTTCGCCGTGACGGTGGCGGATTGGCGGCAGGCGTTGTGCTGCAGGGAGCATTTTCCGTCCGCCGAACGGTTGGTTATCGGATTTCCTGCAGACATCTCCAGCCAAATTCGCCTTGGCGAGGACGATTACGCCGTCGTCATGACGCACCATTATGAGCACGACAAGCAGCTTCTGGAGTGGCTCCTCGACCGGAGCCTGCGTTATGTCGGAGTGCTCGGTCCGCGTCATCGCACCGAGAGATTGCTCGCCGGCCAACCGCTGCCCGAGGCGGTTCATTCGCCGGTTGGCCTGCCTATTGGTGCAGCAGGGCCTGACGAAATCGCGGTCAGCATCGTGGCCGAGTTGATCCGTATGCGCAGAGCGGGTGCATCATCGCAACCCGACAAACCGCCGACAATTTTGAAGCGGCTCGTTCAGGCGGGCGCCACTCGATGAAACGTGTTGTCGGCATTTATTTGGCTGCGGGGCTCAGCTCGCGAATGGGCTGCGACAAGCTGGCTCTTCCGCTTGGCGGGATGGCACTCGGCAGCCATGCCTTGTACGCCGCCATTCGTTCCCCGTTGAAAAACACAATTGTCGTTTCCCGAGAAGATTGTGAGGCGCCATCGTGGATCGATCCCATGCTTCGACAGCGGCCGTGGAGCCTTCGTTGGCGAGCGGTTTATTGCCCCTTAGCCAGCCAAGGCCAGGCGCATTCGCTGCAATGGGGACTGTCGGAAGCGATCCGCCGCGCTGTGGACGCCGTCATGATATTACTCTCCGATCAACCGTTCATTACTCCCACTATGCTTTTCCGCCTGATTGAGCATTACTCCCGCTCGAACGCCGCCTATGTGGCCGCCCGCCGCCTGGGGTGCGATTATCCTCAACCGCCGGTTATTATCGATCGGCAACTATTTCCTGAGCTGTTCAAGCTGCAGGGGGACGCTGGCGCCCGCCGATTGCTGCGGAATGAAGCGATTCCCGGTCATGTCGTCGATTTCGACGACCCGGCGTTATTTTACGATGTGGATACAATGAAACAATATGACTTGCTCAAAACAACAGGATCGCTTTGAATAATACATGGAACGGAACAACATCCTAACAATGAATGTTGTTACAAAATTTCACGACGGAGGATTGAACATGACTTCTTCAAATCCGATGCCCATCTCATCATCAGAATTAGGAACGATCTGGATGGCCTATCAGGAAAAGACAATGAAGCTCAGAACGTTGGAATATTTCCTGGAAAAAGCGGAAGATCCGGAGGCAAGTCGGATTTTTCAATCCGAGTACAATAAAGAAATTCAAAATATTCAAATATTAAAAGAAATTTTTCAAAAAGAAGGGGCGGTTATTCCGACGGGATATACCGAGAAAGATGTCAACAAAGGGGTTCCCCGTTTATTCGATGAAATATTTGACCTCATGTACATTCGAATGATGGCCAAAGTGGAAATCGGTCTCTATGCTTTATATTCAAGTATGTCTTATCGGAAAGATATAAGAAGTTTGAACAATCGGTT
>JAJFMO010000351.1 GCA_020697475.1 Paenibacillaceae bacterium
ACACCGGCCAGATCGTACTCCTTCGCCAAAGCGATCCGCTGCTCGACCGTCGCTTGGTCCTCTAGCCAGAAGACGTAATGATACCCGCCATCGGTATATTCTCCCCGGTACTGCTGAAACTGCTCATCCCACGCCATGACAGGTTTCTTGGCTGCGACGAGCGCCGGCACGTCTTTCATATAGACGGCGCGGCTGCCGACCAGCTTGCCGTCGTCTTGCAGCTTCCATTCCCGCACATAGAAGGGGATGCCAAGAATCAATTTGTCGCGGGGGATCCCGTAGGCCAGAAATTCCTGAATCCCTTCTTCCGCCCAAGACAATCCGGACACCGAGCCGGGGGAAGTACTTCCTTGATAATATTGGTCGTAGGCCATCGTTACGATGTAGTCAACGATGCCGGACAATTGTTCGTGGTCGAACGCCGTCTTGGCGTTCCACGCCGCACTGCCTCGAGGCAGGTCGACGGATACTGAGAGCTCATACTGGTGCGCGTAATCGGCCAATTCCTTTATGAACGCGGTAAAGTTGGCGCGGCTGTTGGCGTTCAGCGACTCGAAGTCGATGTTGATCCCGTCGACGCCCAGCGCAGAGCTGCGATCGACCAACGCTTTCACGAAATTCTGCCGGGCTGCCGGATTGGCCAGGAATGCGCTGCTGAGTGCGCCGTCGAATTGGTTGCTCACCAGAGGATGGATCGCCACGCCTTGTTGCTTCAGTGTCTGCACCGCTTGTACGTTGGAATTATCGGTCAGCTTGCCGGACGAATCGGCCAACACGAACCACGACGGGGAATCGACGTCCAACCCAATCACGTGCGCGGTTTGATCCTTGATTTTGCCGGCGTCAGACACTCCGTTCCAACCCCAATATTGCAGCTTGCGATAGTTGTCCCAAATCGATATGCCGTCCGGTGTGCGAATGGAGCTGTTGCTGTATTGCTGGGCATAGTTCAAAGCTTGGGGTATCGCCGCGAACTCCCCGATTTTATCCTCATGCTGATACACCGCAAAATAAGGCGTATTATTCCAAATCGCCCGCCCATCCGATACGATCGACGCATGCGCCCACTTTTGCGCTTCTGCAATCGCATCATTCAATCCGGCAAATGAAGCCAATTCCGTCTGATTTTGATAAACGGCATAGGGCGTCGAGTTCCGATAAACGGTTTCGCCGCTTTGCGTATTGACAATCGATGAATGAGACCATTGCAAAGCTTCGTTCACCGCATCTTCCAAATAAGCGAACGTCCAGTCGTCTTGCGTATAGTTTTGCTGAACCACCCGATAAACTTTCGGCCCGTCACGCAGCGCCGATTTCTCATTGTCCCCAATATTGTCCCAGACCCACTCGTTCGTGTTCAAATCGATAATATGTGCGCGGCTCCACTTGGCCGCTTCGGCTTTCGCCTCGTTCAATGTGGCGAACTCCCAGTTATCCAAAGTGGCTTCGCCCTGGTAAAGTCGGTAGTGGGGATAGTTGTTCCACACCCACCCGCCGGTATGTAGATCGCGAATGCTCGCATGCCCCCAATTGGCCGCTTCCTTCTTGGCCGCATCCAGCGTGGCAAACTCCCAATTCGGCATCGAGCTGTCATATTGATAGAGCCGATAGTTCGGATAGTTATCCCAAATCCATTGCCTGGATCCGATCAATTCGACATGACTGTCGGAAAATTGCGCGGCGTATGCCTTCGCTTTTGCCTGATCGTAAAACTCCATCAACAACTGATTGTCCTGATACACGCGAAATTTGCTCGTCTTGTCGGCGGCCAACGACGTCCCTGCGGCGGTTTGGCACAAGGCGATGCCGATCAGGATCGTCATTGCCGTCTTGAATTTTTGCTTCATCTGATCGCCTCTCTTTATTGGTTTCGTGAAAAAAGCTGGGAAATCTCTCGACTACTAAATTAGACGTTGCGGATGCTAATAGGTTGCGAGGGAAAAGCTGGGCCAAAGGGCGGAGTTGTTGTTTTCGATCGATAAGTTTACTGGTACAATAAACATAAGGTTCATCACAAAGGACGGGATCTCTCGCTTGAGTACTTTGGGAAAAATATTGGTGGTCGACGACGAAGTCAATATTGGGGAAGTGGTTCGGCTATACCTGGAGCATGCCGATTATGAACCGATCATTCTGCATCGTGGCGACAAGGTGGTGGAGACGATTCAGCAATCCGCGCCGATTTTGGCGCTGCTCGACGTCATGCTGCCGGATATCTCAGGTTTCGAGCTGTGCCGGCAAATTCGCGGGCTGTCCCAGCCGTACTGCGCCCTCCCGATCATTCTGCTGACCGCCAAGGGAGAATCGATCGACAAGCTCCGGGGCTTCAACTTGGGCGCGGACGATTACATCGTCAAACCGTTCGACCCGAACGAGCTGGTGGCTCGGGTGAAAGCGGTGCTGCGACGCACAAGCGCCCCGGCCCCGATGGAGCTGGCGGAGACGAAGGAGACGCGCAAGACGCTGCTCAACATCGGCTCGCTATGGATCGATCTCGATAAATATCGGGTCACGGTGGACGGCAATCGGGTGGATTTGACGCCGAAGGAAATTGAGCTGCTGCATTTCATCGCGAGCAACCCGCGCCGGGTGTTTACCCGTGAAGATTTGCTCGGTCATGTATGGAATTTCGACTTCATCGGCGGGACGCGAACGGTCGACGCCCACATCAAAAATTTGCGCAAAAAGCTGGGAACGAACAAAGGCTGGAGCATCCAGACGCTGTGGGGCATCGGCTATTCGTTCGAGGTGCACGGCGATGCTTAGACGGTTGTTCAACCGCTGGTCGCGCAGCTTGTATTTGAAAATCTTTATGTCCTTTCTCGCCACGTGCGTGCTGTTTTTCGTCGCCTTGGCCGTATTCTGGAACTTTTATTTCTCGGACTTATTCTATAAGGACAAGAAAGAGTTGCTTGATTCCCGGTACACGGAAGTATCCAAGCTGCTCAATCAGTACCAGGAGAACACGATTTCAATCCGCGAAATGCGCTTCGGCATTCGCATCGTGGCGCGCAGCATTAACGGCGCGGTGTGGATCGTGGGCCAAGACGGCACGATTGTGAGCGGTTCCTCGGATCATGAAAATTCGCTGATCCCTTCGACGATGGATACGCTGTTCGCCGATGCGCTGAACGGGCATTCGGGGACGCGGATCGGCACATTGTATTCCGACAGCAAGAATGAAGGCAGCACCATGACATTTTATATGCCTACACAATGGAACGGCCAGTCGGTGATCGTCTTCCTGCACACGCCGGTCGTGGAAATCAGCGAAGCGATCTCTGCGGTTCGTCTGAATATCCTCGTTCCGCTTCTGTTCTCTTTGTTGGCGGTCGGATTGATCCTGTTCATTCTTTCCCGTCGCATTGCCGGACCGCTGCAGCAGATGAACCGGGCGGCGCTCGATTTCGCGCAAGGGGATTTTTCGTCCCGAGTTTCCATTCGCTCCAACGACGAGATCGGCCAGCTTGCCAAAAGCTTCAATTACATGGTTGATCAGCTGGTGGAATGGGAGGATGCGCGCCAGGAGTTTTTGGCAAACGTATCCCATGAGCTGAGGTCGCCGCTCACAACGTTGCGGGGGTTTATTGTGGCGATGAACGACAAGCTGATCGAGGTGGATAAGTATCCGCACTATTTGCGGATTTGCGACGGAGAGGTTCAACGATTGCAGCGGCTCGTCACCGATCTGCTTGATTTGGCGCGCATCCAGAACGGGGTCGATGTGTTTCGTACCCGACCGGTTGCGCTGCAGGATATTGTGAACGAAACAGCCGAGCTGCTTCGCGAGACGGTCGCGGAGAAAGAGCTTACGCTGAAGTTGAACGAAATGAGTGAAGGAGAGCCGGTGGAGGCGGAAGTCGATCCGGATCGTTTTTCCCAAATATTGCAAAATCTTGTTTACAACGCCATCCAGTTCACCCCGCCTGGCGGGTCGATTACGATCACGATTGGAAAGGAACAGGGCAAGGCGTTGGTGGCCGTGGAGGATACGGGAGTCGGAATGACGGAGGAGGAGCAGCAGCGCGTCTGGGATCGGTTTTATAAGGGAGGCGTGCTCCGAGGGATACGGACGGAAGGCTCGGGGCTGGGGCTGACGATCGTCAAGCATTTGGTCACCGGAATGAAGGGGGCGATTCGGCTGGAGAGCATCCCCGGAACCGGGACGCGGTTTACGGTAACGTTTCCGCTGTTTGCACGCGAATAGGAATTTTACAGTTCGTTCACAAATCAATCACATTTTTATCAAAAATAATGACTATGATGGCGTTGAATACTGTCGGATGAGTGTGCAAAGCCGCTTCGGCAAGCTTCAGAGAGATTCGTGAAGTTTCGAAGGCCCTGGAAGGCGATTGCACATGGAACCGTACGGGAGGTCACTTAAGATGTTCCTGAAGCTGAGATGGCTGGGGATCGCGGCCCTTATGGCAGCGGTTCTGACGGCTTGTTCAGGGCATGCGCCAAGTTCGCCTGAAGAGAAACAGGACGACACGACGATGGTGGTGCAAGAGCAACAGTTAGTGTTCTTGTTTCATCTCATGCTCAGGATGGACAAAAATCCGGCTTTGGCGATTTCCAAGACGCAGGCTGCTGTTTGGTTGCCGATCGCGTCCCGCAGTCTGGCGGAGGGGAAGTTGACCAAGGAGGAAGCGGATTCGATTTTGTCTGCATTCACGGGGAACCAACGAAATTACTATAACGAGATGGCGGAGAATAATAAAGAAAGAATACAGAAGGCCGAGCAATTTCAGGAGCACCCGCATAACTTGACGGACGAGGAACGGAACAAGCTGTTGAATAACCTGCATGAACGCAGGGTGAAAGGCGAAGCGGTGCC
>JAJFMO010000352.1 GCA_020697475.1 Paenibacillaceae bacterium
TTTGGAAAGTCTGGGGAAAAACCTGCAAAAATACAGTTTTTCCGAGCCCACAGGGGACGATCGGCATCAATTCGCGAAAAAAAACTGCAGAATTGCAGGCATTTGGCTCCAGACACGGATAATCGAAGCAAATTGCTGCAGAAATGTAGGCTTTTGATGATCACCAGGAGCTATGTCCACCATTTTCGCATTGGGCGTAACCTTCAAGAAACAGGGTTAAAAAAGCAGCTCCCCTGCTCGTCATACGACGAGTAGGGGAGCTGCTCACATTCATTGAAACTGAGCCGCCCACGTCTCAAGCGTCTTCGTAAGCTCTGCAGCGACGTCGGGGAACTGCCGGCACAGATTGACGCGCTCGCCCGGGTCAAGCTCCAAATCCGAAAGATGCAGCGGGTCGGGAGCGGCGCGGTCGAAATCGAGCTTGCCGTTTTTCACCAGCTTCCATTTTCCACACCGTATCGCCAGTTGTTGTTCGTACTCCCAGTACAGCACTTCCCGATGCCTCTTCGTTCGCCCCAACAACACAGGAAGGATGCTGTGGCCATCCAACTGGCCGTCCGGTTCGGTTCGCATCTGTTGCCTCATCCCACCGTTCGACTTGACATCCAACCGGTCGTTCTCGCCATGCTCGCCTGCTGCGAGTTCCACGAACGTCGGAAACACGTCCATCATCGCACCCATCTGATCGCTGACGATCCCTCCGGGGAGCAACGCCGGGTACGTCAAGATGGCTGGTTCCCGGATTCCACCTTCGAATAGGCTCGCTTTGTGTCCGCGGAAAATGCCGGCGCTGCCACCGTAATACAGATCTTCCGTCCCGTCCAGGTAGTTGCGCGATTCGGAGGACGGGCCGTTGTCGCTGGAGAAGAAGATCGCCGTGTTCTCATAGAGGCCGTTGCGCTTCAGCGCATCCACGATCTCGCCGACCCCGTCATCCACCGCTGCGATCATCGCTGCCATAATTCGCTTGTCCGGGGGAAGATCCGGGAAGCGGTCGACGTATTCCTTCGGGGCGTGCATCGGATAGTGAGGTGCATTATAGGTAACCGTGACGAAAAACGGCTGCTCCTTGTGAGTCTCGATAAAGTCCACTGTCCTTGCGGTGAACATCTCCGTCAAATAGCTTCCGTTGTGCCACACTTCCCGTTCATTATGCCACAGGTCGTGCGCCGGATTGATTCCTCGATGCTGCGAGAAGTAATAGAGGTGCGAGTAATAATCGAGGCATCCCGACTTGAAACCGAAAAACTCGTCAAACCCTTGCGCGTTCGGACTGCTCTCCGGTGTCCCGCCCAAGTGCCACTTGCCGAATAACGCCGTCTTGTAGCCAACCTGCCGCAAAGCGGACGCGAGCGTCAACTCTTCGCCCAGGATGCCGGGTGTGCCGCGCTTGGCGCCAATAATCGCTGTGATCCCCGTGCGCGCCGGGTATCTTCCGGTCAGAAGCGAGGCCCGCGAAGGGGAGCAGACAGGGGAGTTCGAGTACCAGTTGGTAAACTGCACCCCCGTGGAAGCCAGTTCATCGATGTGAGGCGTCTTCATGATGTCCGAGCCGTAACAGCCTAAATCCCCGTACCCCAAGTCATCGCAGTAAATAATGATCAAATTCGGTCGTTTGGTCAAAATGTTTTCTCTCCATAGATCAAATTATTTTGCTTTTTCAGCCTCTATATTTTTATTGGCCGTTTCTTCAACTTGGCGCAATACCGTATTCGCATCCGTGCCGGTGGCCAGTTCCTTGTTGACGACGGCGTCCACAGCCTTCTCGGCGACCGGATTGTAGATGGAGTAAGGACTGGTGGGCGCTGCGTTCGTCTTAAAGATGGCGGCGATATTTTTCCCCTTCAACGACTTTAGGTCCGCGCCGAACGAAGTCTTCAACTCTGCATCGCTAAGCAAAGATTGCCGCCCCTCGCGAACCCTGGGCAGATTGGTTTCTTTCTTGGAGAGGATGGAGAGCACATCGAACGCCAAATCCTGGTATTTGCTTTGCTTGGAAACCGCCACCACACTGATCGCCGACTCGCGCCGCAAATTCGGTTTCTCCTTGAACACCGGGTACGTCGCCAAATCATAATTGACTCCATGGCCTTGATTGTTCGCTTCTTCCAGCTCGCCCAACCTTGCTCCGTATGCTGCCAGCATCGCGACGGTCCCTTTTACAAAGCCTTCGTTTGCATTTTTCGGGGAGATGTAGGCATTATGCGGGATATTGACTAGCGTGCGGTACATGGTCAGCAAATTTTTCCACTGATCCGTCTGGAACTGGGCCTTCTGGGTGGCTGGATTAACGTAAACGGGCGACAGGTTGGAAGCGAACTGCCGGAACGTTCCGCCATGCAGAGGGAGGAATTTGTCGCCGCCCTTGTCGGAAACGACTTTGGCCAGCGCGATCGCCTCATCCCAGGTCAGACCGTCCTTGGGTGGTTGAATCGCCAGTTGGTTAAAAATATCCCGATTATAGAACAGCACCGAGAAATTGTCCGAGAAGGGAAAGGCATACAGTTCTTGTCCCTTGAAAGGCGCCTTCAACTCATCGATGACGTGCTTCTCATAATGATCGATCGGAAAATTGAACTTCTTGATCATAGGCGTCAATTCCTGCAATACGCCGAATTGCTGGTAATAAGGAATGTCGGCGTGGGCGATAAAATATAGGTCGGGATAACTGCCGGAAGCAACGATCGTCTCGACCGTCATATTGGGCGCTTGACGCACCATCTCCATGGAAACATTCGGATACTTCTTCTTGACCGGATCGGCGATGAATCTGGTGAACTCGTCATCGGTGATGTTGGCGGAATGCTGGAACATCTTCAACGTTACCGGTTCATTCACGGTTACCGTCGGCATGGCGCTCTTGGCCGGATCCGGGGTATCGCCTCCGGTATTCGGATTGGCCGCCTTTGGGGCGTTGCTGCTGCAAGCGGCCAATACCATGGCGAAGCTCAGCAGGAGTGCGGCGATGCGTGTTTTTCTCATGAAACAGACCTCCCATTTTTTTTTTTTTGTTCATAAAAGAACATTTTTCTGTGGATATATTGTGATTTATGTCGCTTAATAAACTTATTATAATCGATTTATGTGGATAATCAACAAATAATTCGATTGATTTCTGTGCGAAAATGAACTATATTATCGAATATGAACAAAAATTGCGCATTGCTTGATTGATGTGTTGAACGGAGAGCATGCCGATGAAATATCGTAAACAAAGATTGAATCATATTTTGGAAATGTTAAACCAAACTTCGTTCGCCACGGTGGATCAGTTGAGCGGGCAATTCGGGGTGTGCGCGGCGACGATTCGCAGGGATTTAATGTTACTCGAGCAAGAAGGCAAGCTGAAGCGGGTGCATGGCGGCATGACGGCGTTGACGGAACCGGAGAATGCGCCGGTGAGTATTGCGGCCCCCAAAGTGAACATTCCGAACTTGGAGATCAAGCAGCGCATTGCCCGCAAGGCCGTGACGATGATCCGAGAGAACGATACCGTCTTAATGGACGGTGGAACGACCAACCTGATGATCGCCCGGCAGATCGCCGCGGATTTCCATGACCTGACGATCGTCACGACGAGCATTGACATCGCCTGCACGTTCAACCGGCTGAAGAGTTTTTCCATCTATATTTGCGGAGCCAACTTGTTGGGCAATCAGGTGGCCTCAAACGAGACGATGACGCTTGGGCCGATCGTCGATGCCATGATTGCCAACTTTCGCGCGAATATTTGCTTTCTCGGCACGTTCGGTATTCACGTTACCCAAGGGGTCACGGTGAAGAACATGCTGCAATCGCATTTGAAAAATATTATGATCAACAATTCCTCGCAATCTGTGCTGGTGGCAGATCACAGCAAATTCGGCAAAATCAACCCGGTCTTTCAATGTCCCGTCGACAGGTTCAATCATCTGATTACCGATGCGGCGGCGCCGCAGCTAGACCTCGAGGCGCTCAAGGAGACGAAGCTGCAGATTCATTTGGTTTAAGATTGGCGGCGGTGAGCTTATGTGTAACGGTAGACGCCAAAAACCCGGCTGTTAAGCCGGGTTTTTCCATGGGTGATATTTGGCAGGCGCGAACGGAAACTATCTTGAAAATAGCTCGACTGAGCAGTCGCGAAGCCAATTTCCATGATTCTGTGGTGCCCCGTCAGGGGCATAGACGGCTAACGGATACGAACGCCTTTATCCATCTATTTGGATCAAATTTTCTTGCCGTCTGGGGCAATAAGGTTGCTCAGTTCCGTCAACCCGCGGAAAAAGCTTGTTTCTCACCAAATAACGCCTCTCTGTTCCGTTGCGCGCCTAGCCATGCTAGGCATAACTCGCGGAATTGCGATCAAGGATTCCCGCATAATCTCCGTAAACGGCATAGCGGCAAACGACCCGTTTGTTCCAGCTGCAGGCTCCGAGTATGCGAGCTCTCGCTTGAACAGACGGGTCGATTCATGCCCGACGCTTTATATCAGCAACATTTACTGTACAACCACATTATCAAAATACGCTTGCTCTTTATAGTCGTATAAGCCGCCATAACCTGACGTGAAGGTTGAATCGGTTGCGGTAACCTCGAGCGTACCGTCAATGTACACCTTTAATGTGGAGCCGCTGACGTCAAATTTATAACTGTGGTACACGCCTGTCGTCGGCGCCGTAATCGCGCTCGACTGAGCGAGCGTGGTATCGGTTCCGGCAACCTTCTTCAAGATGCTGACGGTTTGGGAATTCACATCATAGTTCATCCAGTAATAGTTGGTTTGATCCGTGTACCTCGCTATGAGACCGAGCTTCCCGCTGGTGTTCCAGGAGTTCACCTTCGCATCCGCCGTG
>JAJFMO010000353.1 GCA_020697475.1 Paenibacillaceae bacterium
CTGGGGCATGCGGTTCGATTGCGCCGTCTCCGGCGCGCCGTGGTGCTGCCCGTTCCGCGCATCGCTGCTGACGTCGCTGTATCCGCACCAGTCGGGCGTTACCGAGACGCCGAAACCGCTTGACCCGGCGATTCCGACGATCGCGAAGCCGCTTCGCGAGGCCGGCTACCATACGGCATGGATCGGCAAGTGGCACCTCGACGGTTCCAACTCCGTCACGCATTACGTCGCCCCAGAGCGGCGGGGCGGGTTCGACTATTGGATGGGCTACGAGAACAACAACAACCAGAACGAAGTGTATGTGTACGGCACCGGCCAGGAGACGCCGCGGCGTCTGCCAGGCTATGAGACGGATGCGTTGACGGAATTGCTGATCGGGCATTTGCAGGAGCATGTGGGGAATCGGTCGTCCGACGGCGAGTATCAGCCGTTCTTCGCAGCCTTGTCGGTGCAGCCGCCGCACAGCCCGTACGTGACGCCGACTACGGGGGATCAGAGGTACTATCATCATCCCGCCGACATTCGGCTTCGACCAAACGTGCCTGAGGTGGAGTGGGTGAAGGAAAAGGCGGCGCTCGACCTTGCGGGGTATTACGGAATGGTGGAAAACCTCGATTATAATGTTGGCCGCATCCGTGATGTGTTAAAGGAGCTCGACGTGGACCGCGAGACATACATAATTTTCTTCTCCGACCATGGCGATTGTCTTGGGTCGCACGCCCAGTGGGCGAAGTCGAGCCCGTGGGAGGAAGCGGTCAAAATTCCTTTCATCGTGTTCAAGGAAGACGGAGCGACTCCAATGCGCAGGGGCAAGAATGACGCGGTGATCAACCACGTCGACATTGCGCCGACCACCCTCGGGTTGTGCGGAATTGCCGCACCGGAATGGATGCGCGGATACGATTATTCGGCATATTGTTTGAGGTCGGGAGATAAGGCTGGGACCGCATCAACCGCCACCGCCAAACCCGAACCCGACTCCGCCTACATGCAGCAGATCCCCTACAAAAAGCATGCCCACTCCGTAAATCGGCCATGGCGCGGGGTGCTGATGCGCGACGGCTGGAAGTACGTGTGCATGCCGGGGCACGATTGGCTGCTGTTCGATACGAAGAATGACGCATACGAGATGGCCAACGTCTGCTTCGACATCACCTTCGCCAAACAACGGGAAAGGTGCCATACCCGGCTCGCCCAATGGATCGCCGACACCGGCGACGACTTCGCACTGCCTTCGCTCACGCCAGAGGCCGCTCGATGAATTACGAAGACATCGTCCGCAAGCAGATTCGCGAATGGGAGAAGGCGCTGCTTGCCCCGCCCGGACCGCTGCAGAAAGCAGCCAAAGCGGTGAGCGACAAAGTCAATACGTTCATCCCGCAAAAAATCCATAATGCGATCACTTCCGCTGTCAAAGGAGTCGTCCGCACCGTATTGCTCGGTGTGGAATTCACTCCCAAGGGGCCGGTCAGCGCCAACTTGCCCTTGCGGGAGATGGATCGCAAAGGGAAGCAATTACTGTCCACCTACAAGAAGGTCGCCGCAGCGGAAGGCGCCGGCACCGGAGCCGGCGGCATCGTGCTGGGAGTGGTGGATTTTCCGGCGCTGATCGCGATCAAGATGAAGTTTTTGTTCGAGCTCGCCCATATTTACGGTTTCAATACCAGAAATTCCTCAGAACGGTTGTATATCCTGCAAGTGTTCCAACTGGCGTTTGCCAGCCACGAAGTGCGGGCCCGGCTGCTCGCCGCGATCAAGCAATGGGATTCGTCCCCGACGACGACCGCCTGGGCCGACAATCCGCAGACGATCGACTGGGAGCAGCTGCAGCGCGAATACCGGGATGCCATCGATTTCCGTAAAATGCTGCAGCTCGTCCCCGGCATCGGAGCCGTTGTCGGCGCCTGGGCCAACTACGGCTTGCTTGAGGAACTCGGTGAAACGGCAATCAACTGCTACAGGATGAGGCATCTTCTCTCTTAAAGCTACAAGAGGGCTTTCAGTGCCTCCGCTACATTTTCCACGCTAAATCCATATGCCTCGGCCACTGTCGCCCCTTTGCCAGAGGCCCCGAAACGGTCGATGCTGACGACTCCGCCCCGCTCCCCGACATAACGCTCCCAGCCGAACGGGCTTGCCATTTCTAATGCAAGACGAACCTTGACCTCGGGGGGCAATACCTTATCCCGATAATCTTGCGGCTGTCGCTCGAACAATTCCCAGCTGGGCATGCTGACGACGCGAACGTGAATGCCATCGGTTGCAAGCTTCTCCTGAGTTTCTATAGCGAGCGCCACCTCCGAACCGGTTGCCAACAGTATGGCTGCCGGGCTGCCGTTCGCCGCTTCGCTAACCACATAGGCGCCTCGCGCCACCCCCTCGTTCGCCCCTCGCCTCGTCCCTTCCAATAACGGCAAAGGCTGTCGGCTGAGTACGAGACAGACCGGCCCTCCCTTATGCGTCATGGCATACCGCCAGGCTTCGATCGTCTCGTAACCGTCCGCCGGGCGGATCACCGTAACATTCGGCATCGCGCGAAGCGAAGCCAATTGCTCGATCGGTTGGTGCGTCGGACCGTCTTCTCCGACGAAGATGCTGTCATGGGTCAGCACGAAGATGCCGGGCGTCCTCATAATTGCGCCGAGCCGCAAAGCCGGGCGCAAGTAGTCGGAGAAAACGAGAAAGGTGCCGCCGAACGCCTTGATCCCCCCGTGCAGCGTCATGCCGTTGACCGCCGCAGCCATCGCAAATTCCCGGACGCCGAAATTCACATTGCGTCCCCGGTAGTCTGACGAAGCGAATCGCCCGAATCCCTTCATATGCGTGTACGTGGACGTCTCCAGATCGGCGGAACCACCGAACAACCCGCTGTACATGGCAGCAATCTGATTGATCGCTTCTCCCGACGCCGTTCGGGTAGATATCGCCGCCCGGCCGCCCGGCTCCAGCCGCAGCTTCGCCTCCCAATCGTCGGGCAACTCGCCGCGAATCGCCGCTTCCAATTGCCGGGCAAGCTGCGGATACGCCGATCGATAACGGTCGTACAATTCGTCCCACGCCCGGTTGGCCACCGCACCGAATCGCCCGACTTCGGCAAACAACCGTCGCACTGGTTCCGGAACATAGAACTCCGGCTCCAGCGGCCAATTCAAAGCCAGCTTCGTCAACCGCGCCTCCTCGGTCCCAAGCGGAGTGCCGTGCGGGCCGTCCGGCCCTCCCTTTCCCGCCTTATTCGGACTGCCGTAACCGATGACCGTGCTAACTTCAATCAGCGATGGATGCTTCGTGTCCTCCTTTGCCCGTTCGATGGCTTCGGAGATCTCCGCCAAATCGTTCCCGTCCTCGACCCGTAAAACTTGCCAACCGCAGCTTTCAAACCTTAACCGCACATTTTCCGAAAAAGCCAGGCTCAACTCGCCGTCCAACGATATTTCGTTCGAGTCATACATCACGATCAACTTGCCGAGACCAAGATGTCCGGCCAGGGACGCCGCTTCCCCCACGACGCCTTCCATCATATCCCCGTCGCTGCAGAGGGCGAACGTATAATGATCGACAACGCGATATTGTTCCCGATTGTACACCGCGCCCAGATGAGCTTCCGTCATCGCCATGCCGACGGCCATCGCCACGCCTTGCCCTAACGGGCCGGTTGTCGCATCGACGCCAGGGGTATGTCCAACCTCCGGATGCCCCGGCGTAAGGCTCCCCCACTGGCGAAAGTGCCGCAATTGGTCGAGCGGAAGAGCGTATCCGCACAGGTGAAGCAAACTATAAAGCAGCATGGAACCGTGGCCTGCCGATAGGACGAAGCGATCGCGGTTGAACCAATCCGGATTCGCCGAATTGTGCTTCATCTGCCGCGCCCACATGACATATCCCATCGGCGCAGCGCCCATCGGCAACCCCGGATGGCCCACCCCGGCTTGCTCGACGGCATCCACTGCCAGCATGCGGATCGTGTTCACAGCTAGTTGTTCGAGTCCTTGACCATTTTCCAAACATACATCGTCCATCATCTTCTCCATCATCCCTTCAATCGAGTTTTTACGTATGCGTCTGCTTCGATTATAATGAAGGTCATAGACATTGATAAAATGAATATTATCGATATCCATCATAGATAGGAGTAATGTCTGCGTGGTGGCTAACTTGGAGCTGTACCGGGTGTTTTATTGGACTGCTGTGGAGGGAAACTTGACACGCGCCGCCGAGCGGTTGTTCATTACCCAACCGAGCGTCAGCCATGCCATCAAGCAATTGGAAGAAGCGCTGGGTGTCGCCTTGTTTCATCGGCATGCCAAGGGGGTCCGATTAACCGACGATGGACAATTGTTGTTCGCCAACATCAGCCAAGCTTTTCTTTCGATCGAATCGGCCGAACGTCACATCGCCGAAATCAATAACTTAATCCGCGGCGAATTGCGGATCGGCAGCAGCGATTCTCTGTGCAAGTATTACCTGTTGCCCCATCTCGCCCGATTTTGTCGGGATCATCCGCACCTCCGACTTGATCTGGTTCACGGCACAACACCGGAAATTGTCCGCCATGTGAAGGAAGGCCGCATCGACTTTGGCATCGTTCGCTTGCCGCTTGCCGACGATTCCCTTCGTATTCACGAAACGATTCTCGTTCAGGACTGTTTTGTAGCCGGCGGCAAGTTCGCCCACCTGGCCGATCACCCGCTCTCGCTCGCCGAACTTAGCTCATACCCGCTCATTTTGTTCACCAAAACAAGCAGCTCGCGGGCGTTCATCGAGCAATTTGCAGCCGATCATGGACTGACCATTCGACCGGAAATCGAGTTGGCCAGCGTCGATCTTTTGATC
>JAJFMO010000354.1 GCA_020697475.1 Paenibacillaceae bacterium
GTCAAGATGTTTTATCCATCTGAATGGGCAACCGCGACGTATGGTCAAGGGTTGACCGTCACGGCGATCCAGGAGACGGCGGCGTACGCGGCGATCGCCAACGGCGGCAAGCTGATGCAGCCGCATGTAGTGAAGCAAGTGTTGGATCCGAAAACCCATGAACCGGTGCAATCATTCGAGCCGACAATGATTCGCCAAGTCGTCTCGGAGGCGACGGCCAAGAAAGTTAGCGGCTATCTCGAGCAGGTCGTTTCCGATAAGGAGATCGGCACCGGCCGCAATGCCGCCGTCGACGGCTACCGGGTAGCCGGCAAGACCGGCACGGCGAACTTGGTTGACCCGGGCGGCAGCGGCTACGCCGAGGGCAAATGGGTCACCTCGTTCATCGGCTATGCTCCGGTGGAAGATCCGAAGCTGCTCGTAACGATTATCGCCGTCGAGCCAGAGTTGCATGGCGATTTCCACCTGGGCAGCAACGTGGCGCCCCCGGCGTTCAAGGAAATTGTCTCCGAGTCGTTGCGTTACATGGGAATTCCGACGAACAACCAGCAACAAGACGTGGCGCAGGAAGTAGAGAGCAAGTCCGTCGCTGTACCTGATTTGACCGGAATGAGCTCTGCCGACGCAGGCAAGAAGGCGAAAGAAACCGGCTTGACCGTCCAGTCGTTCGGCAAAGGAGCGTCCATTATTCGGCAATATCCGGCGCCAGGTACACAAATCGGGTCGAACGAACGAATCTATGTAGTGACCCAGGAAGAAGGGGACTTTTCGTACCCGAATTTGACCGGCAAGTCGCTTCGGGATGCTTTGGAAATTTGCAGCTTCCTGCATATTCCCTGCTCGACGACCGGTGAAGGCTATGTCACAGATCAAGCGACAGGCGAGTCGAACGAGAACGGCGTGAAGCCGCTGGAGTTGACGCTTGTTTCCGCCAGCGAGGCGGCGGTGAAGGCACGGGAGAAGAAGGCGGAAGAGGATGCGAATAAAGCGAAGAAGGGTTCGACCAACTCGAGGGGAACAACCAGTCCGACGAACTCGGCCAATTCGAAAAACTCAACCAACCCGGTAAAAGCAGCGAGCTCAACCGGCTCAGCCAATAAAACCAATGCAGCCAACACCGCTAACCGCTCAAGCAAACCGCCGGCACATTAACGGTCTATAGCTTGTTCTAACCCCTGTTTGTCCCGAATATTTATGTGTTGAAACCTTTCGGGGGTACGAACAGGGGGATTCATCGTATGGCTCGCATCTCTAACGTAACGGTCCGCCGCAGACTGTGGTTCGTCCTGCTGGGCGGAACATTCATTTTCTTCGCGATGCTGATCCGGCTTGCCTGGCTGCAGCTGTGGATCGGCGGGGATCTGGCGGAACGGGCGGAAAATTCGTGGCGCCGGGACATCCCGTTCGAAGCCAATCGCGGTGAAATATGGGATCGCAACGGGGTGAGAATGGCGTACAACATCAGCTCGCCCACGGTGTTGGCGATTCCGGCGCAGGTGACGAACGCCGATCAGGAAGCCGAGCAACTCGGCAGGGCGCTCGATACGCCGCCCGAGACGATCAAGCAGATCATTACGAAGAAAGAAAAAATCGTCGAGATCAAGCCGTCGGGACGCAAAATTACGCTGGAGAAAGCGCAGCAAATCCGGCAGCTGAACTTGCCAGGCATCGTCGTCGCCGAAGACAATAAGCGCTACTACCCGTTCGGATCGCTCGCGGCGCATATATTGGGATTTACCGGGATCGATAACCAGGGATTATCCGGCGTTGAATTGGAATACGACAAACAATTAAAAGGGCTTCAAGGGAATGTCTCTTACTTGGCGGATGCGGCGGGGCGGATCATGCCGGGTTCGTCCGATCAGTACGCGAGCCCCAAGGACGGCTTGAATCTGGAGCTGACGATCGACAGCTACGCTCAATCGGTGCTGGAGCGCGAGCTGCAGCAAGCGATGGTATCGTTCCAGGCGAAGCACGCGATCGGCATCGTGATGGACCCGAACAACGGGGAAATTCTCGCGATGGCGGGGGAGCCGACGTTCGACCCCTCCAAATTCCGAGATTATCCAAGTGAAGTATATAACCGCGATTTGCCGATCTGGATGACGTACGAACCCGGTTCGACGTTCAAGATCATCACGCTCGCGGCCGCACTGCAAGAGAACAAGGTTAAATTGAGTGATGGGTTTTTCGATCCGGGATTCATCAACGTGGCCGGAGCCACCCTGCACTGCTGGAAGCGGGGCGGGCACGGAAGTGAAACTTTTCTGCAAGTTGTGGAAAATTCGTGCAACCCCGGGTTCGTTGTGATGGGCCAACGGCTCGGCAAGGAAACGTTGTTCGATTACATCACCCGTTTCGGCTTCGGGAAGAAGACGGGGATCGATTTGAAGGGCGAAGAGAACGGGATCATGTTCAAATTGAATAAAGTGGGGCCGGTCGAGTTGGCGACCACCTCGTTCGGTCAAGGCGTGTCCGTCACCCCTATTCAACAAGTGGCGGCGGTGTCGGCGGCGATCAACGGGGGCAAACTGTACACCCCGCACGTGGCGCGAAGGTGGTTTAACCCCGACACAGGGCAAATGGTCAACGAAGTGCAGCCGAATATGGTGCGCCAAGTCATCTCGCCGGAGACATCCCAGCAGGTGCGCGGGGCGCTGGAGAGTGTCGTTGCCAACGGCACGGGTCGCAACGCTTTTATCGACGGCTATCGGGTCGGCGGCAAAACCGGTACGGCACAAAAAGTCGTGGACGGCCATTATTCGGCTAGCGAACACATCGTCTCGTTCATCGGCTTTGCTCCGGCTGACAATCCACAATTGGTCTGCTACGTTGCGATTGACGACCCGCAAGGGCTGCAGTTCGGCGGATTGATCGCCGCTCCTGTCGTCAAGAACGTCATGTCCGATGTGCTGCGATACATGAAAATTCCGCAGCGCAGCGACCAACTGCCGAAGGAATACCGTTACGGGGAAATCCCGGTCGTCGAAGTGCCGGATTTGGTCGGAATGACCGTGAACGATATTTACGAAGATATGCGTTCGGATTTCATGCTGGCCAAGTCGGGCAACGGCCAAGTGGTCATCAGCCAGGCGCCGAAGCCGGGTGCGCGTGTCGATCAAGGCTCGACGATCCGCGTGTTTCTGGGCGACCCACCGCAACAACAACCGCCACAGCCAGGCGGAACCGGCTCCGCACAATAGGATGTCATTCGGCTGTCAGCCGATGAGTATTGTAGAGAGTAGCATATATCGTTGATAATCAAGAAGCGCCCCAGTAAATTGAAAATTCTATTGATGTGAAATATTAAGGAGGTGTCCTTATGAAGCTGAAAGAATTGGCCGCACTGTTGACTGTATTTCGCCTGGAAGGCGATGAAAATACCGAAATTACCGGCATCCAGATGGATTCCCGCAAAGTGTCGCCCGGCGACTTGTTCGTCTGCTTGCCCGGAATTGCCGGGCACATGCACGACAGCCATCCTTATGCTGAGGATGCGGTGAAACGGGGCGCCTCCGCCGTCGTCGTTGAGCGCGATGTGGAAGTGGACGCCGCGAAGCTGTTCGTCAATAACTCGCGCTACGCGCTGGCCGTGCTGACCACCCATTTCTACGGATGCCCGAGCAAGGAGATGAAGGTGATCGGCATCACCGGCACAAACGGGAAGACGACAAGTTCCTTGCTTGTTGAAGGCATCCTCCGCGATGTTGGGCGCCGCACCGGCTTGATGGGCAGTCTCGGAATGAAGATCAATGGGCAATGGCAGGAATACGAGGGGAAGACGAACACTCAGGAAACGGTCGATTTGCAGCGCAATTTTCGCAAAATGCGGGAGGCAAACACCGATTACTGCGTCATGGAAGTGACGTCGATCGGTCTCGAATACGGCAGGGTGCTCGGCACTGAATTTCGTACCGCGCTGTTTACGAACTTGACCGTCGATCACCTTGATTTTCACCAGACGATGGATAATTACCGCGCGGCCAAGGGGCTGCTGTTCTCGCGCCTCGGCAACGGATACGGCATGCGGCCGGAAGACCGCAAGTTCGCCGTCGTGAACGCCGACGATCCCGCTTCCGGCTATTTGGCCAAGCAGACCGCGGCGGAAGTGATCACGTATGGGATCAACAACCCGGCCGATGTGCGGGCGACGAACGTGCAGTTGACGTCCAAAGGCATTTCGTTCGTTGCGGAGACGTTCGCGGGCACGGAACAGATCGAGATGAAGCTGGTCGGCAAATTCAACGTATATAACGCGCTAGGGGCAATCGCCGTTTGTTTGGCCGAAAACGTTCCGCTTCGCGAGATCAAGCATAGTTTGATGAATATTGAGTCATTGGAAGGAAGGATGGAAGTAGTCGACGAAGGCCAGCCTTATCTCGTCGTCGTCGATTACGCCCATACCCCGGACGGATTGGATAACGCCTTGTCCACGCTTCGCGAAGTGACCCGAGGAAAGTTGATTTGCGTGTTCGGCTGCGGCGGCGATCGGGATCGTACCAAACGTCCGCAAATGGGGAAAATATCCACAATATATAGCGACTATGTGATTGTCACCTCGGACAATCCGCGCAGCGAGGATCCGCAAGCTATTTTGCAGGAAATCGAACCGGGCGTAAAAGACGGAGGGTTCGCCTCCGGGCAATACGAATTGATCGCCGACCGCAGGCAAGCGATCGATAAAGCAGTTGAAATGGCGAGCCCCGAAGATGTAGTATTAATTGCGGGAAAAGGGCATGAAACGTATCAAATATTGCGCGATCGGACGATCCACTTCGACGATCGCGAAGTGGCGCGGGAAGCGATAA
>JAJFMO010000355.1 GCA_020697475.1 Paenibacillaceae bacterium
TAAATTTATTATAAAGTGGATCGCGTATCTTTCCAAACGATTCATCCGTTTACTTGTCGTCAGTGAAAAACAAAGACGGAGGGAATCAAAATGAGCGGATATATTCCTTATGTAGTCGAGCAAACGAGCCGGGGTGAGAGATCGTACGATATTTATTCGCGTTTGCTGAAAGACCGAATTGTGTTTCTCGGCAGCGAAACGACCGATCAAGCGGCCAATTCCATCATGGCGCAGCTGCTGTTCCTGGCGGCGGAGGATCCCGAGAAAGACATCCATCTCTATATCAATTCGCCCGGCGGGTCTACTGTGGATGGGATGGCGATTGTGGATACGATGAATTACATCCAACCGGATGTTTCAACGATTTGCGTGGGCAAAGCCTTCTCAATGGGGGCGATCATTCTGACGTCGGGAGCAGCAGGCAAAAGGATGGCGCTGGCGAATTCCGAGGTGATGATTCACCAGCCTTGGGGCGGGGCGCAGGGTCAGGCGTCGGATATCAAAATCCGTGCGGATTGGATCTTAAGAACGCGCCGGTTGTCCAACGAAATCATTGCGAGAACGACCGGGCAGCCGCTGGACAAAGTCGAGAAAGACGTGGAACGCGACTATTTTCTATCGGCTGAGGAAGCCAAGCAGTACGGGTTGGTGGATAAGGTAATCACGAAGCTTTAGCCTGATTCAGTTTGACGATTTGGCATTGCACAAACGGACATCCGCTTGTATAATCAGTTTCAATTCGTTAGGCGAAGGGAATTTCAGTCATGTTTACTGCCGTTATGAATCAAGCTTATCATCATCACAAACCGCGTTAGCACACCTGTGAACACCAGGGTGGGCTAACGCCGACACGCGTTGGCCTCCCTGCGACATATGGAGCGCGCAGGACCAAGAGGTCTTGCGCGTTTTTCATTTTAAACCAAGTGAGGATGTCGACCATGCAAAACGTAAAAGGAACGTACGATTTCTTCGAAAAAGAACAGGCGCTCAGAAGAAAAGTGCAAACGGTGCTGCAGGAGGTGTTTGAGATGTTCGATTTTGACGGGATGGAGACGACCGTCTTGAACGAGCTGGAATTGCTTTCGGCATGGAATCGATGATGGAGATGTTGAAGGATCGTCCGGTCGAAAGGCCGCAGCCTGGGGTATTCGTCATTCCGATTGGCGACACGATGCCGAATGCTCTTGGCGCAGCCGATTCACTTCGTGCCGCCGGCATTCGCACAGGTGTGGATATGACCAAGCGAAAGCTGAAGAAGTCGCTTGCTGCCGTTGCAGCCAGAGGGATTCGCTTCGCTATTCTGGTCGGGAACGACGAAGCTGCCGCCGGCAAAGTTCGGTTAAAGGATATGGATGGGAAGACAGAAGCCGTTCTATCGATCGAAGAAGTCATTTACCAGATTGAAAAAATCCGTTCATAGGAGGCGAATACCATGTATATCCGATTCCATGGAAACTACTCCAGCCCTTTTACGAAGCAACCGTACGGCATTTTTGTCTTAATTCATCACCTGAAACGCGACGGAAAATTGTCTCCTGCCGATCTCGAACTTTATGAAAACACCAAGAACTGGTTTGAAGAAAACTTGCCCAACCCTCCTTTCTACCGCGAAAATAACAACGCTGCCAGAGCGGTAACTTGGTTCAAGGATTGTGAGGATGCCTGGCCCTTGATCGAGCGGTTGCAACCGCTCTTTGATATTGCCGAAAGGTACGGGGTGGAGGCGATCAAGTCCATAGCCGCCTGCCCGCCGGGGAAGGTTATTTATGAGGATGAATTCCAGATCACTGTCGTTATGTAATTTTTAGTTATACTCAAACATGACATTGCTTCAGAGTTTAGATCAGGTACGATGGAAGAGTACGGAACCACAAATACCTAGGAGTGATTTATTGCTAAAATTAAACCATTTGTTCAATAACACGGACTTAGCCGAGATGATTCTGAAAAACTGGAACTACGATGAGGCGTCGCTCACGATGTTCAAACATTATCGCATCTCAGCGAACGCCGTTTACCCGTTTCGAGTGAATGGCAAAGTTCAACTGCTTCGGTTCGCTCCGAAGGACGAGAAGCAAAAGTCGAACATTTTGGCGGAGTTGGACTTCCTATCGTATTTGCGCTCTCATGATTATGGGGTGCCGGAAGCTGTTTTGTCTCATGGCGGGGAACAACTTGTTGAGGTACGGACACCTTGGGGGTTGTATTTCGCGGCTGTTTTCAAGCGTGTTCCCGGGGTACAGTTGAACAAAACGGATTTAAACGACGATATTTTGTTTAGTCATGGGAAAGCTCTAGGGAAATTGCATCGTCTCTCCAGCCAATACGAACCCGGCGAAGCGAAGCGGTGGTCATATAGCGACGTGTTGGATTGGATCGAAAATGTGTTGCGAAGCTTTCCCGAGCAATTCGCAGCATTGTCCGAAACGAAGTTATTGCGGGAATATTTTGCTGCAATCCCTAAATCTCATCGTAATTACGGGTTAGTCCATTATGACTTCGAATTTGACAACGTGTTCTATGACGACAACTCCAAATCATGTTATGCGATCGATTTCGACGATGCCATGTACCATTGGTATGCTACGGATATCGAGCAAGCGCTTGACAGTATTCAAGCTGATATTCCATCCGGACATTTCGAGCATAAGAAACAATGCTTTATGAACGGATACTTGACCGAATACGATCTGCTTGATGACGTGGAAACATTTTTTCCAGCCTGTAGACGTTTTGCTAATTTATACGGGTACGTTCGAATCTTAAGGTCAGTCTCGGATGAATGGGATTATGAGCCGAGTTGGCTCACGAGTTTGCGAGAGAAACTGGCGGCAGGTATGAAAAAACGATCTGTCTTTTTCGGAGAAATGCTCTGAGGGGACATTTTTCACAAAGAAATCTTATAACCGGCTTTGCCGTGATTTTTCACTTCATACATTGCCTGATCGGCCTTGATGATGAGCTGTTGAAGCGAGACGGCTTCGACTTCCTCGCTGCTGACCCCGACGCTGACGGACAGTTGAATGGAATTTCCGGCAATCTCAATCGGTTGTTGCACCGAGGCAAGCACCTTCTCCGCCACGATGCGGAGCTCCTCGCTCTCCTGGGTGCCTTCGATGACGATGATGAACTCGTCCCCGCCCATGCGAACGATCGTATCTGTCTTTCTCATCTGTTGCTTCAGACGTTTCGCAACCTCAAGAAGCGCCAGATCGCCGGCATCATGGCCGTAGGTGTCGTTAATCATCTTAAAGTCGTCTATATCGATAAAAAGCAAAGACCAATGGCGATTCATTCGTTCGGATTCATTGGACAGGCGGATTTTTTCGAGGTACTTGCGATTATATAAGCCGGTAAGCCCGTCGGTAATTGAAGCGTCCTCCAAATCGACCACGTAACTGATCAATGCCGCCATCGATTCCAGCAACAAAACTTCTTTCTCGCTGATCTCAATGTTTTGTCGATCCATCGCACAGATCGTACCATAGCTGGGGTTATTGCGGGTGGCAATCGGAATGCCGATGAAGGAGCAGGGCCCCAGTTTATGGGTGATGTCCATTTTCACAGTGAGAGGATCTTTGGAGGTGTCCGGAATGACGACCAGCGATTCGGCGCCCTGGAACACAATGCTGCAATACGTCTGGAGTAGGGGAAGCGTCATTCCTTGAGGAACAAGCTTCTCATCCCGGTTATACGATTTCAGGATTGTATTGTTCGCCCCATCGTTGAGTGCGATAAAAATGGTGTTCGCCGAGATAAAATTTTTGAGCACGTTGATGATATATTCCGCTGCTTCCGCTACTGAGCGATATTGAATCATGGTTCCTGCCTCCCTTAGGGATTCAAGGACAAGAATATCATATCGGCTGCGCGAACGGAATAGCCTTTTTCTTCACCCCCGCCACCAAACCCCGGCGCATTCGTCCCCTTCAGCCCGTCGCAGCTACCTTCTGCGCAATCATTTTTGCCATGGCATGATTATGCGGAATTCCGGAAGAATTGCAGTCGAAGACAACCTCCGAACTGTCCTTGATCAACCAATCGTGATACAGCGCAAGTAATTCGCCGGAATGCCACTTGTGGGCGTTCGGGCTAATTGATCCTTCATCAAAGATCACGCTCCTTAATTACCCCCATTGTAGAGGGCGATCAAGGAGCGCACAATAACTTGTTGTTTGATTTTTCCGGGAATTCAACCTACGGTTGAGCGATCAAGGAAAACGAATTTCCGCCTTGACAGGATAATGATCCGACGGATACGCGCCATCGATCATTTCTCGATCGACCATGACGGAGAGCACTTGAACACCAGGGGTTACGAAAATATAATCGATCGAGTTGCCCTCCTCGCCGCCGCGGAAGCCATGCGCCGTGCGCCCTGCCGGGGCGTCGAGAATCGAGAAAGCATCGGTCATCTGCGCCCGATCGCCAAACAGCTCCATTTCACCGTGCATAAATTGAATCACATCCGATGTCGGACGGGAGTTGAAATCACCCGTAAGTACAACAGGCAGATCCGCTTCTTGACGCTTCGCCTGAATCGCTTTCCAAATCATCGAAATCCCGCGCACCCTGGCCTCAACGCCTTTATGATCGAGATGGGTGTTGAAATGCCAAAATTCCTGCTGCGGTTGCTCCTTAAAGCGAAACCGTACCCACGTGCAAACCCTCGGCGTCACCGTATCCCAACTTTTGCTCCCATACACTTCAGGCTCTTCCGATAACCAGAATATCCCTTGATCAACGACTTCCAACTTATTCTTCTTGTAAAAGATCGGGGCGCGCCAACCTAGCCGTCCAT
>JAJFMO010000356.1 GCA_020697475.1 Paenibacillaceae bacterium
TCTCCTTCCTGAACGTCCACACTTTCCCGTCAAACGCCGGCAAATCAATCCTTTGAACAAACCTTTCCCGCGGAATTCCCAATCGGTATGGCAGCCAACGCAGGAATTCAGGGCACAAGTTTCATCAAAGAATAATACAGGCCATTCCATTATATTATATCAACCCTTGTTCCTTCAAACTGGCATACTTTCTGTCGCCGATTATGATATGATCCAGCACCGCGACGCCAATCAGTTTGCCGGCTTCCACGAGCCGAAGCGTAATCTCGACATCATCCGAGCTCGGCGCCGGATCACCGCTCGGATGATTGTGCACGCAGATGATCGAGGCGCTGCTGCGGACGATGGCCGCCTTGAACACTTCCCTCGGGTGCACGATCGAAGCGTTCAGGCTGCCGACCGACAGCGTTTCTTGAGCGATTACCTGATTTTTCGTGTCAAGAAACAGACAGACGAAGTGCTCGGTCGTCAAGTAACGCAGCTCCTCCATCAGCAGATCGGCTGCATCTCCAGGAGAGCGGATAATCGTCTTCTCCCCGGGCGACGATCGTGCCAGCCGTTGACCCAACTCGATTCCGGCGCGCAGCTGAAGCGCCTTGGCCGGCCCGATCCCCTTGATCTTCGTCAGCTGTTCGATGCTCATCCCGACGAGCTGCCGCAAGCTGCCGGCGGTAGCCAGCACTCGACCGGCCAAATGGACCGCATTCTCCGCAATAGTGCCCGTTCGAAGCAAAACGGCCAAAAGTTCGGCGTTGCTCAATGCCTGCGATCCGCATCTGAGCATCCGTTCCCTTGGCCGTTCTTCGGCTGGCAATTCCCGCAATATGATTCCTGTGTGGTTCGATGAATCCATGAATTCCCCTCTTCCAATATAAAATTCGGGCAAGCCCATGGAAGATTATACCACAAGATGCCCCGTAAAGGTATGAAAAATGAAGGTTGTTCGCGAAACCGATTGGGGTGATTAAGGAATATGCCGCTCGTTGGTGGGAGGATAGCCGAAATAATGGGTGTACGCCCGAGTGAACGAATCCGGGTTGACATATCCGAGAAATTCCGCAATTTCCGTCACATTCAGGTTGGTGCGCCGGATCATATGCCGGGCTTCCGCGAGCTTTAAGCCCCGGATATATTGGTGGGGAGTTTGTCGGATTTGCTTCCCGAACATCCTTGTCAAGTGGGAACGATCGACCCCGACATGGTCGGCGATCTGCCGAACCGTAATTTTCTCCCGAAAATGCATGTCGATATAATCTATACATTTCTGCAACCAAGACGTGGAGTCTCTTAACTCTATAGTTGAGCTGTGTTGTGCGGCCAATTGTTCGAACAGTTCGTAAAACTTTGCCAGCAGGGAAATGCTTTGCCAGGAGCTCTGGGATCCGCGCATAGCCATAATTTGATCAAGCAAGACGAACAGCTTGTCCGAAACGACCTTCCGCTGATAGCATGCGCCGAAATTCATCCCGACTTGGTGCAGCAAATGTTTCGCCTGATCGCCGTTGAATACGATCCAGAACGTACGCAGCGTTAGCTTGGGACGGTGAATTATGGTACTGTACGTGTCCTGCGGATGGATACAATAGGCGTCTCCTGCCCGCAGCACCACCTCCTCTTGGCCGACGGCCAGCTTCAATTCCCCTTCCAAAATAAAATTGAGTATATAATTGGGCACTTTCCGGTTCGCCACCGCGTAGTGGGGTTTCGCCACATTCCTGCCGATGCGGAAGATGTAGATTCCTCCGGCCTTCTCCAGCGCGGACGGCACGCGGCACCACAATTCAACGTATTCATGATCCAGTTCTTCCATGGCCGCCTCACTCCTTAAACCCACCGTAAATCCTATGATCCGTATCGAATAAAAAGTCACAAACGGCAAGCCTGTCTGCAACATTATAACATGTCACTATTTCAGTGGAAGCGCTAAAATTATAGAGAAAGATACTAATCCAAGAGGAGGGGACATTGGTGCTGAAAATCACGTTTATCGGTGCAGGAAGCGCTGTTTTTGCCAAAAATATTTTGGGGGACTGCATGCTGACCCCGGCACTGCAGGATGCCGAATTGGCATTGTACGATATTCATGCGGGGAAGTTGAACGATTCGTTGAACATGCTGAACAATTTGAAAGCAACGACAGGCAGCAAGTGCCGGATTGTCGTCTATGGAGACCGCAAGCAAGCTTTGACGGGCGCCAAGTATGTGATCAACGCCATTCTTGTCGGTGGGGACGATTCATGCAAAACCGATTTCGATATTCCAAACCGCTATGGATTGAATCAGACGATTGCAGATACCGTCGGCATAGGCGGAATTTTCCGCAGTTTACGAACCATTCCGGTGATGCTGGAGATGGCTCGGGAAATGCGGGAGGTTTGCCCGAACGCTTGGTTGCTGAACTATACGAATCCGATGGCGGTTCTGACCAACGTGATGAACACCTACGGCGGAGTGAAGACAGTCGGACTATGCCACAGCGTACAAGCTTGCGTACCCAATCTGTTTAAGATGTTGGGAATGGATGCGGACGGAGTTCGTTGGAAGATCGCCGGAATCAACCATATGGCCTGGTTGCTCGAGGTGCTGTCGAAAGACGGGCATGATTTGTATCCGGAAGTCCGGCGGCTGGCGGCGATCAAGCAAGAGAAGCCGCACAAAGATATGGTGCGCTTCGAAATTATGCGCCGGTTCGGCTACTATGTGACCGAATCCTCGACCCATCATGCAGAATACCACCCGTATTTCATCAAGCGGAACTATCCGGAATTGGTGGACCAGTGGCAAATTCCGCTGAACGATTATTTGACCCGGCGCGCCCGCAACGCCGCAAGATGGCAAACGATGCAGAAAGAATTGGTGGATAACGTCAACCTGCAACATCAAAGAACTCATGAATACGGATCTTACATCATGGAAGCTATGGAAACGAATCTCCCGTTCAAAATCGCCGGCAATGTGATGAACAGCGGACTGATCACGAATCTTCCCAAGGAAGCTTGCGTCGAGGTCACCTGTCTGGTCGATGCGAACGGGGTTACCCCTACCGTCTTCGGCGATCTGCCGCCTCAATTGGCCGCTCTGAACCGCACAAATATCAATACGCAGTTATTGACCGTCGAAGCGGCCATGACCGGAAAGAAAGAGCACATTTATCATGCCGCGATGCTGGATCCGCATACGGCGGCGGAATTGTCGCTGGACGACATCACGGCATTGTGCGACGAGCTGATTGAAGCTCATGGCAGCTTGCTGCCCAAGTTCCGCTAGATCAAACCAACCTAAATGGGAGGCGTTATTCATGTCGAAAAAATGGGTCATCATGCTGTTCGTCTTTGCGATCGCCACGGGACTTGCCGGTTGCAGCGGGGAGCAAGAAAGCGGCGGCGCCCAAGACTCGTCAGGACAAGTGAAGGAAAACACGGAACCGGTGACGTTGACACTGTTTATCAACAACGCGATTTCCGATGCGGATATGAAAATTCAGCTTCTCGATCCGCTCAAGAAAAAGTACCCGTATATTACCGTACAACCGATTCAGAAAGATGCGAAAGACAATAGCTTGAGCGCTTTGTTGGCGGCAGGTACACCTCCCGACTTGTTCAACTACTACGTGGGCGCAGTCGGCGAATTGATCCAGGCCGACTTGCTGGAAGACATCACTCCACTGGCCAAGAAGGACAAGATCGATTTGGCGAGGTTTCAGCCGGTCGTGCTGGATTCGATCAAAGCGGCCTCCGGCAAAGGCGAATTGTTCGGCTTGCCGCGATTGATGAATACGGTAGCTTTGTATTACAACAAGGATATTTTCGATAAATTTGGCGTCCCTTATCCGAAAGACGGCATGACGTGGGATCAGACGATCGACTTGGAGAGAAAAGTAGCCCGATCCGACGGCGGTATCAACTATCTCGGCTTGGAGGGAGACAGCATCTTTCGTCCGGGATTTACTTATTCGTTAAGTTGGATCGACCCGAAAACGAACAAGGCGAGCATCAATACGGATACATGGCGGAAGGTGATGGAGTTGAACAAGGCGATTTATTCGGTTCCCGGCAATATTCCCGATCCGCCCAACCTCAACGCCAATTCGTTGAACAGATTTGTCAAAACTCAAAACTTAGCGATGCTCGCCTCGGTCAACAATTTGGCTCAAATCGGACCGGCAGGCGAAGCCGGATTGAATTGGGACATGGCTCAATACCCCAGTTATCCGGATAAAATGAATATTGGCGGCATGGTGGACGTCCATATCATTGGAGTAACCAAGACTAGCAAACATAAGGATGCGGCGATGAAAGTAGTGGAGACGATGACCTCCGACGAATCGCAGTTGGCCATGGTGCGACAAAGCGCCCAAGCGTCTCCGCTGGTCAATCAGGATTTGGAGAAGCAGTTCGGCGCCGATGCCCCGTTGCTAAAAGGCAAAAATCTGCAAGCCTTCTTTAAGAGCAAAGCGGCTCCTTCACCCGAGTTCAGCATTTATTTTGCAGATGCCCGAGCCGTATTTACCCCCATATACACCGATTATTTGCTGGGCAAAACCGACCTCAATACGATGATCAGGCAAGGCGAGGATGCGATCAATAAGAAAGTGGCCGATTTATCGGCTAAGTAGGCAGGATAGGCGGGCGAGTCAGAGGCATTAGGGAACCGGGGTAACCACCCCGGTTTTTTTTAAGAATTGCTAGCCAGGTGACAAAGCAGATTGCCACAAGTGATGCAAAACGACGGTTAGTTGGTGCGGGTGGGAAGGAGCAGGCTGGGGGGCGGCAAAAGAAGAGTTTGTT
>JAJFMO010000357.1 GCA_020697475.1 Paenibacillaceae bacterium
ACCGCTTGCTTGCCGGCTTGCTCCATATAGCGGAAATCGGTCAACAAATACGCACGCTGTGCGGTAATCAGCACATATCCCGATGTGCCGGTAAAGCCGGTCAAATAACGCCGATTGATATCGTTCGTCACAAGCAAGGCTTCGACTTGCCGCTTAACCATGATCTCACGAATTCGTTTCAGCCGGATCGGTTCCATCGGTTACCCTCCTTGGCTTCCAAAATGCTTGTGCAGAGCGAGCAATCCAAGCTCATACCCGTAAGCCCCAAAGCCGGCGATTTGCCCGATCGCCACCGGCGCCGTCACCGAAGTGTGCCGGAATTCCTCGCGCTTATGTATATTTGACAGATGCACCTCTACGGTCGGCAAATTCACCGAACTGATCGCGTCGCGTAAGGAATAGCTATAATGGGTCAGCGCACCGGGATTGATAAGCAGGCCGTCGGCGTCGGAATACGCCTGATGGATTCTGTCGATGATCGCCCCTTCGTGATTAGATTGGAACATCTCGACTTCAAACCCCAATTGGGGCGCCAGACTCTCCAATTGCTGCCCGATTGCCGCTAGAGATACGTCGCCGTATACTCCCGGTTCGCGAATGCCTAGCATGTTCAAATTCGGGCCGTTGATCACCACTATTTTTTTCACGCCGCCGCTCCGTCCCTTTCTTATAGAAAACATAAGTAAAAACATTAGGGTCATTTTCCGTAAGCCATTTTACCATAAGTTGACTGAGATTGAGAAATCTTTTTTCATTCCCTATAATTCGTCTTACACTTTATCCTTATATTCTGCTAAGGTGGAGCTAGAGATGCGCTCGTCTGCTGGCAAATTTACGGCAAATTCGCTACAATAAATATACTTTTATCCCAAAACTGTTCTTACTCGAAGAAAGAAGAAGGTGAAACCCATATGGCGCAACCCAATAACATATACGGGGGACAGGCGGTCATCGAAGGAGTCATGTTTGCAGGCCGCTCCGTCCATGTCACGGCTGTACGTCAGAAAAACAACGAGATCCGCTATTTCGAGGTGCCGAAGAAGGAGATCGGATGGGTGCAGGCGCTGAAGAAAGTGCCTTTCCTGCGCGGACTTGTGGCTATTATCGAAGCTAGCGCCAAGGGCGCGCAGCACTTAAATTTCTCGGCTGAGGTGTTTGCTGAGGAAGAGGGCGAGACGAAAGAGGAAAAACCGTCGATCTTCGGCAACATCACGATGATTCTGGGCGTTGCCGTCATCGGGGTGATTTCGTTTCTGTTCGGTAAATTCGTCTTTACGTTGACTCCGACGATTATCGAGCAATTTTTGTTCCAGCACTTGTTTTCCAATCAAATATTGCATAATTTGCTCGAAGGTGTTATCAAGATTTTACTGCTGATCGGGTATATTTATTTTATCTCGCTGACACCGATGATTCGCCGGTTGTTCCAGTATCACGGAGCCGAGCATAAGGTTATCAGCGCCTACGAGGCAGGCGTTCCGCTCGATGTGCCCCATGTGCAGAAATTCAGCACCCTGCATTATCGTTGCGGCAGCAGCTTTATTGTATTTACCGTTATTGTCGGCGTGGTGATCTATTCGTTCATGCCGTACGACAGCTTATTGGAGCGGTTGTTGCAAAGGGTGATTTTACTGCCAGTCGTGATCGGGGTATCTTACGAATTGCTGCGATTCACCAACTCTCTGCGTGATATTCCTGTATTGCGGTATCTTGGATATCCGGGGTTGTGGCTGCAGAAACTGACTACCAAGCAGCCGGACGATACGCAGGTGGAAGTCTCGATCGCGTCTTTCAACCGGATGAGAGAGCTTGACGGGGAGCTGTCCCGAGACCGTATGGTTGTCTAATGGTTGTCTAATACCCTTAGCTGCTTGTATAAGGCAGCCTGACCATGGAAGATTGGATGAGATGTATATGAGACGTCGTTTCACCACCGTATCTTATATTATTTTCGGCCTGATTGCCGTGGGCATATTGGCCAAGCTGTGGGCGCACCCAGGGACGCTTCTCGTCCCCTTGATTGTGTTCGGGGTGATTTTCCTGCTGTACAAATATCCTCCGTCTACATGGCGCGGTAATCAAATGTATAAGGCGTTCACGGCAACCAAGCGCCCTACGGCCAACGATCGCCGTACCCGCAAAGCCAAGTTCAAAGTGATCAAAGGAAGCAAGCCGGACGATCCACAGGAACCGCCGAAGTATCATTAGCGCTATAAGAAGTACGGAATTAGTAATACAGTCTAAGAAGTCCGGTTGAAAAATTGCTTGTATTGATCGATGTACGTATTCAACGACCACTTGTTGAAGAACCGATCTCCCGCTTCACGGCCGGACTCGAACAGCTTCATGTTCGTTTCTTTGTCGATATCGAATTGGGTCGTCTTCACGCCGACAGTCGGAATCTTGATCGTGCGGAAGCGGTCATGGTCCTCAATATAACGCTCGTCATGGGCGTCCATCATCGTTGTAAACAACGCTTCAAACATTGTAAACGGCCCGCGTATCGTCATGGCCGTTTTCGTTTTTTTGCCGACAAGTTGAAACCCCAGCGTCGGGATCAGCGAAGACACCTTCGAAGGATCTTGTTTCTCGTCGAAGAGCCACATCGGAAAATTGCTTAATATTCCTCCGTCTACTATATAGATGAATTGATCCTTGAACTTGTCGGCCTCTCTCTCATTGTTGCTGACGTACAGCGATTTACGGATCATCACCGGATCAAAGAAATAAGGAATGCTCGTGGACATACGGATCGCCTTGGCAACGGTAAAGCTATTCGGATCAATCCCGTATTGGGCGATATCGTCAGGGAGTACAAGCAGCCGGCCGCGGGAAATGTCCGATGCGATAATCCGCAGCTGGTTCGGCTGCAAGTCGGCGAACGTGCGAATGCCTTTCTTGATCAACACCTGTGCGACCCAATGCTCCAGCTGCTCTCCCGAATACAACCCTTTCTTGATCATCAACCGCGCGACCGGACCGATCACCTTAATATTGAATACCGGGGCACGCTGCAAGAAGCTGGTGAATGGAGTGTCCAAGATCAGCTTCTCCATCTCCATCGACGTATAGCCTGCCGCAAGAAAAGCAGCCACCATCGAGCCGGAAGACGTACCCGCCACTTGGTGGAACGAAAAGCCGTGCTGCTCGGCAGCTTGCACGGCTCCCACCAATCCGATCGCTTTCACACCGCCCCCTTCGAACACCGCATTCACCTTCATATCCGATCCCTCCTTTGCCGTAAAGAAGCGCACACGTATCGGCGCTGCCAACGGGTCCTTTGAACCGATGATCTCCGGGCTTTGGACGATGAATTTGCCCACATGATGTTATGTATGCAGGCGAGGGTTGTACGTATGAATGCGATAGAAAAAAGAAAAACGCCTTCTAAGAGGCGTTTTTGATCGGTGATGCTTTAAGAATCTCCTTCGAGTTCTCTTTTGATATTAGCCAGTTCTTCCCCCCGCTGTTCATCTCTGCGGAAATATTCGATCAGCGATTCGATGCAAGTGATCGAATCCCAGCTCAAGTGGTGCTCAATGCCTTCCACATCTTTGTAAATGTTGTCTTCCTGGACTCCGATGATTGTGAGAAATTGCTCTAACAGCTGGTGGCGGTCGACGAGCCGTTTGCCCATCCGATTGCCCTTGGATGTGAGGATGAGCCCGCGATACTTCTCATACACGAGGTATTTGTCCTTGTCGAGCTTCTGAATCATCTTCGTTACCGAGGAGGCGTGCACGTCGAGCCCTTCTGCAATGTCGGATACGCGGGCGTAGCCTTTCTCGTCGATGAGCTTATAAATCCGCTCCAAATAATCTTCCATACTCGGCGTTGCCATCAATCCACCTCCAAACTTGAGCAGCATGCTCCGCGGCGGTTCGCCTTCCCATTCTTCCTATCATACACTTTATATTTGGCGTGAAGCAAGGACAGAACCTCCCTGTCACTTCCTTGTAGAATTTGTTTGTCCGTTATTTGACGATCGCACCGTTCGGCATTTCGTCGGGCACAGTAGCAAGTGTCAATTGATCGCCTTGCGAGGCAGCCAAAATCATCCCTTGCGACAGCTCGCCGCGCAAAGTAACCGGTTTGAGGTTGACGACACAGATCACTTTGCGCCCGACCAGTTGTTCGGGGGTGTAAAATTTGGCGATACCCGATACGACTTGCCGTTGTTCTCCACCCAAATCCAGTTGCAGCTTAAGCAGCTTGTCTGCCTTCTTCACCGGTTCTGCGGCAAGTACTTGGGCGACGCGCAGCTCGACTTTGGCGAAGTCGTCGATGGAGATTTCCGCCGTGGCAGAAGCCGGTGCTTCCTCAGATGCTGCGTCGCCTGATTCCGCCGGCTTAGCCTGTTTTGCGGGCTCCGAAGGTTTCGCGGGCTCCGAAGGTTTCGCCGCGCCAACCATATTCGATACAATATATTCGACTTCTTGCGCAGTGTCCACCCGGGGGAAGATCGGATCCCCCTTGCGCACTTTCGTTCCGGCAGGCAGACCGCCGAATTTGGCGATGCTGGCCCACGACTTCAAGGACGCATCGTCAAGCCCAAGTTGGGTCGTGATTTGCTGCGGCGCTCGGGTCAGAAACGGCTGCAGCAGCACGGCGGAGATACGAAGAGACTCGGCCAGTACGTACAGTACGGACCCGAGAATCGGGCGCGACGCCTCTTCTTTGGCAAGCGACCACGGCATCGTCTCGTCGATGTACTTGTTGGAGCGGCGAATCAACGTCCAAATATGGCTTAACGCGACGG
>JAJFMO010000358.1 GCA_020697475.1 Paenibacillaceae bacterium
CCGGGTTCGCCGCCGGAACGGGTGTAGGATAACTGGCTCGTCCGCTTGATGTAGCCTTCGTCGGACAAGCTGACCAGCACATCCTCAGGGGTGACGAGCACCTCCAGATTCACCTTCAACTCCTCGACTTCACCCTGGATCTCCGAGCGGCGGTCGATGCCGTATTTGCGGCGGATCTCCTCCAACTCGCGCTTGATCACTCCAGCCAGCTTCACTTCACTGGCCAGTATCGCCTTCAAATCGCGGATCGTCCGTTCCAGCTCCTGCAATTCTTTGGTCAGCGACGTAATTTCCAGATTCGTCAACCGGTACAGTTGTAAGATCAAAATCGCGTCCGCCTGCCGGTCGGTGAAGCCGAATTGCTCAACCAAGTTTTTCTGAGCATCCTGGCGATTTTTCGACGCTTTGATCGTAGCGATCACTTCGTCGAGAATATTGAGCGCCTTGACCAGCCCCTCCACCACATGAGCGCGGTCTTCCGCCTTCTCCAGTTCATATTGCGTGCGCTTGGTGACGACCTCTTTCTGGTGGGCAATATACGCCTGCAGCATCTCCTTGACACCCAATTGCTGCGGCGCCTTGTTGACGATTGCCACCATATTGAAGTTGTAGGCTACTTGCAAGTCGGTTTTCTTCAGTAAGTAAGCCAGAATCCCGTCGGCATCAGCGTCCTTTTTCAACTCTACAACAATTCTTAAACCTTCGCGCCCGCTCTCGTCGCGCACTTCGGCAATGCCTTCCACCTTGCGCTCGATGCGCAGCAGTTCCATCGCCGTCACAAGCCGCGACTTCACGACCTGATACGGAATCTCCGTAACCACGATTTGCTTGCGCCCGCCACGCTGGTCCTCGATCGCCGTCTTTCCCCGCACATAGATGCGTCCGCGCCCCGTACGATACGCCTCACGAATGCCTTCTTCGCCCATAATGATGCCCCCGGTCGGGAAATCCGGCCCTTTCATGATGCCCATCAATTGCTCCAGGGTCATCTCCGGCTTCTCCATTACCGCGATGCAAGCGTCGATCGTCTCGCGCAAATTGTGCGGCGGAATTTCCGTGGCAAAGCCGGACGAAATCCCGCTTACCCCGTTCACCAGCAAGTTGGGAAAACGTGACGGCAACACGACCGGTTCCTTCGCCGTATTGTCAAAGTTGTCGCGAAACGGCACCGTCCGCTTGTCAATGTCGCGCAACAATTCTGTGGCGATCTCCGACAGCCGCGCCTCGGTGTACCGCATCGCCGCCGCCGGATCGTCATCGATCGAACCCCAGTTGCCATGGCCGTCGATCAGCACATGGCCCATTTTCCACGGCTGCGCCATACGCACCATGCCTTCGTATATCGACGAATCGCCGTGCGGATGATAGTTGCCCATCACGTCGCCGACCGCTTTCGCCGACTTGCGGTAAGGCTTGTCCGGCGAATTGCCCGCCTCGTGCATCGCATACAAAATACGCCGCTGCACCGGCTTCAGCCCGTCGCGAACATCGGGAATCGCCCGATCCTGAATAATATATTTGGAATATCGGCCGAATCGCTCGCCGACCACTTCTTCAAGAAATGCCGGTAAAAATTGCTCCTGAACGCTCAAACATCCCCGCTCCTTTCTCTTCGACCACCAGCTGTCTGCTCCCTATCTGTTCCCAGACCCCACTCTGACTATTCCAGCTCCGTAAAATCGACGTTTTCGATAATCCACCTTTTGCGCGGATCGACTTTATCCCCCATCAACGTCGACACCCGCCGCTCCGCCTTGGCCGCGTCCTCGATCTGCACTTGCAGGAATGTCCGCGTCGCCGGGTCCATCGTCGTCTCCCACAGCTGATCCGGGTTCATCTCGCCTAACCCTTTGTATCGCTGCAGCTCGATATTTTTGCCCATTTCCTTCGTCAGTTCATGCAATTGTTCGTCCGTCCAGGCGTACTTGACCACGGTCGACTTGCCCGACTTCTTGCTCACCTTATAGAGCGGCGGCTGGGCGATGAACACCTTGCCCGCTTCAATCAACGGCTTCATATAGCGATAAAAAAACGTCAGCAGCAGCACTTGGATGTGCGCTCCGTCCGTATCCGCATCAGTCATAATGATAATTTTGGCATAATTGCTCTCTTCGACTTCGAATTCCGCGCCGACCCCCGCGCCGATTGCGGCGATCACCGATTTGTATTCCTCGTTGCGCATAATGTCGGCAAGCTTCGCCTTCTCCGGATTCATCGGCTTTCCCCTCAAAGGGAGAATCGCTTGAAACTTCGAATCGCGCCCTTGCTTGGCCGACCCGCCGGCGGAATCGCCCTCGACAATGAACAGCTCATTGCGCATGTAATCTTTAGATTGGGCAGGTGACAGCTTGCCATTCAAGCTTAACGATTCGCTCTTGCCCTTCTTGCCGCTGCGCACATCTTCCCGCGCCTTGCGAGCCGCCTCGCGGGCTTTGGCCGATTGCATTGCTTTCTTCAGCATGTTGCCGGCTACCTGCGGATTTTCCTCCAGGAACACGGCCATATTATCCGACACAACCGCATCGACCGCGCTGCGCGCCGAGGCGCTGCCCAGCTGATCCTTCGTCTGGCCGACGAATTCGACTTCGCTCATCTTAATATTGATAACCGCCATCAAGCCTTCGCGCAGGTCGCTGCCTTCGAGGTTTTTGTCCTTCTCCTTCAGTGCCCCCGTCTTGCGGGCATAGTCGTTCATCACCCGGGTGTATGCCGTCTTGAACCCGGTTTCGTGCGTGCCCCCGCCGCGCGTTGGGATCGAGTTGACGAACGAAGCGATCGTCTCCGCATACCCGTCGTTGTACTGCAGTGCCACCTCAACCTCAATCTCATCTTTCTCTGCGGAAAAATGAATCACCTCGGTCAGCACCGTCTTATCCTCGTTCAAAAACCGCACGAACTCGCTCGCTCCGCCTTGGTATTGGAACGTCTCTTGCTTGCCCGAGCGCTCGTCCTTCAAATTCATCATCAGGCCGGAATTGAGGAAAGCGATCTCTTGCAGCCGCTCGGCCAACGTATCGTAATTCAAGAAAATGCCGCCCAAAAACACTCGCGCGTCCGGCTTAAACGTCACCTTCGTGCCTGTGCGGTTTGTGTTTCCCAGCACTTCGAGCCCGCCGACCGGTTCTCCGACGTGTTCCTTGCCTGCAGCGTCAACCCAAAATTCGAACCGTTGGCGGTGAATTTTACCGTTGTTATAAATTTCCACTTCCAGCCATTCCGACAGCGCATTCGTGACGGAAGCGCCGACTCCGTGCAAACCACCGGATTTCTTGTACCCTGACCCACCGAATTTCCCCCCGGCATGCAGGATTGTAAAGACGACTTGCGGTGTCGGAATGCCGATCTTGTGCATCCCCGTCGGGATTCCCCGACCGTTGTCGAGCACGGTCACTGAGCCGTCTTTATGAAGCGTGACGTCGATGCGCGAGCATACTTTGGCCAGGTGCTCGTCCACGGCGTTGTCGACGATTTCCCATAACAGATGGTGCAACCCCGAAGACGAGGTGCTGCCGATGTACATACCGGGCCGCTTGCGCACCGCTGTCAGCCCTTCGAGTACTTGAATGTCGTCGGCTCCATATTCGTTGCTTGGCTTCGTTTCCAATTCGCCAAAAAGCTCCAATTGTTCGGCCATTCTTGCTATCTTCCCCCATTCCTCGTCAAACCCAAGTGCTAGTTCAATATATCTTTACGTGAAAAAACGATATAGGAGATCATCAGTCCAACTACTGCCCACGCAGCGAGTACCATGAGCGAAAAGGGCAGGTTCATCCCTTCAATCGGCGGCAACGACCCGCGCAAATAATCCGTAGTCTGCAAATTGACGACAAACAAATATTTGGCGCTCTGCCAAGTGGATACCATATTAACAAGAATCGTCCCGGCAATCAAGGCGGCCAGCATGATGCCCATCCCCGCCGCCGTGCTGCGCACGAGCACCGACACCATCAAGGTGAGGCAAGCGACCGCAAGACATGAGAACCAAGCGAGGCCGAATTCCATGAACAAGTACAGCCATTGAGGCACCGTGTGGACGTGAGAAAAATCGACATCGGCCCCTTGCACAGTGAATCCGGTCAGCACCGGCAGCGTCCAGCCGCGATACCCGAAGACGAAGCCTGAGATCAAGTACGACAACGTTGCGGTGCATAGAATGATGAGCGAAACGAATATGAAAAGCGCGACCAATTTGCTTGTAAGTATTTTCCAGCGGCGAACGGGTCGGGTGAGCAATAGCTTGATCGTGCCGGTCGTATGCTCGCCGGAGACAAGGTCGGCCGCCATCAACACGACAAGCAGCGGAAGGAACAGGCTGACTGCGTTGCCCACAAACTCGCGTGTGAAGGTGACACCGTTCGGGTCCTCCGGATTGATGTTATGGTCGAGCGAATACTGCATCAGTTGCACTTGAACCTGGCGCCATTTCTTCCATTCTTCCGGCACCCGATTGCTGCTTAAGGTGTTCGTATAGTCGATCACCTTCTGCTGCATCGAGACACGCCAGTCTTCCGTGCCGAATTGCTTGCGAAGGTTCTCCGCAGATTTCATCTGAGCATAGGTAAAGATCGGGATTAGGATGAGCAGGATGAGCACGGCGACAAGAAAACGGCGCTTTCGGATCATCTTGATCGTTTCGTTCTGTATCAGCAGCATGAGATTAGTCAATGCGTTCACCTTCCGTCAAGCTTAGGAACAAGTCTTCCAAAGACGGGTTTTT
>JAJFMO010000359.1 GCA_020697475.1 Paenibacillaceae bacterium
ATTGGAGTTTTGGGACGGCGACCGGTAGCGGGATCGGATCGGATCGGGGGCGAAGATTCGGACGCAACGACCGATGAATCTTCATCTCGATCATCGATTTGTGCTAATAATCGTGGTTATGTCATGTGGATCAATAGAAAAGCCAACCTGTATAATGAAATGAATGCGCTTGCTAGGGGGAGTGCTTTTCTTACTATGATACCGATTACAAAGCACACGAGGAGGGTTATTATGGCTAAAACAAAGAGGGCGTCGCTGATTTCTCTTATTTTTGCGGCAGGTTTGCTGATGCTGACCGGTTGCGGTAATGGGGGATCGACCGAGCAAGTGAATGGAACCGATATCGCCGGTGCGAAGACTGAGTCAGGCAGTAAGCCGCCAGCACAAAATTTCAGTACGGACCCGGTCACCTTGGATATCCTGGCTTCGACGACGGAACTGAATTTTGACACCATGCTCATTCAACCGGTGAAAAAGAAGTACCCTTTCATTACCTTAAACATTATCCAGAAAGGTAAAGGCAACAGTGTTCAGGAGTTAATCACAAGCGGACAACTTCCGGATTTAATTACAGATTGGACCGGGGGGTTGACCGGCAAGAAGCAGTTTGGTATTTTTTTCGACATAACGCCGCTCCTTAAATCTCATAATGTGGACTTGAATCGTTTCCAGCCGAACGTGGTTGAAGCGATGAGAACTTCAGCCGACAATAACGAAATTTATGGGCTGCCTTTCAACTCCCAGTTGTTCTTGATGTTTTACAATAAAGATATTTTCGATAAATTCGGAGTTCCGTATCCTAAGGATGGACTCACTTGGGACGAGACAATAGAGATTGCCAAGAAGGTGACCCGGCTCGACGGGGGGACTCAATACCGCGGTCTCGATCCCGATACGATCCAGAGGGTGGCGCTTTCGTTGTCACAGAACGTTGTCAATGGAAAGACGGATAAGCCCGAGGTCAACAACGAACAGTGGAAAAGGGTGTTTGAGCTTGGCAAGCGAATGTTCGCGATTCCCGGCAACCAATTAACGAAGAATGCATTCGATGATTTTGCCAAAGACAGAAGGTTGGCGATGCTTGCTTCATATAACCGCTTCGCTCAGTTCAAGGAGCCGTCTGAAACCGGGTTAAATTGGGATATTGCCCAATATCCGAGCTTCTCCGACAAGCCGAACACGTACGGATTGAGCAACCCGTGGATGATGCTGATTACCTCGACAAGCAAACATAAGGATCAGGCGATGCAAGTACTGGAAGTATTGACCTCGGATGAGGTGCAATTGGTGAACGCCAGGACGGAAGCTAAGCTCCCGCCGCTCGTCAACCCGGAGATGCAGAAGCAATTCGGCGCGGATGTCCCGTATTTGAAAGGGAAGCACATCGCCAGTATATTCAAAAGCCAACCCGCCCCCGCCCCGGCCTATTCCGATTATTACTCAAAGGCTGTGAGTCTGGTGGTCACGAGCTTCAACGAATATAACGCAGGCAAGAAAGACGTGAACACCGCGTTAAGAGAAGCGGAAGAGAACATTAATCAGATGATCAGGGATTCCAAGTAGTAAAAAAACGGCATGGGTTCGCAGATGCGAATCCATGCCGTTTCACTTTGCCGGTCCTTCCACAACCTTCTAATACTTCGCGCTCAAAGTGGCGATGATGGACAAGGCTTGATCGGCGAACGCTTTGTCAATTTGCTTGCCGGACTGGGCGTTCAGCTCGTTCTTCAACGACTTCAAACCATTGGCGACGTTCTTGGCATCGTCTTGATGCTTCTGGATTTGCGCGACGTGAGCCATCAAGCTGTTGTAAATGCCGTCGTTGGAGAAGGCGTTCTTCTGCTTGCCCAGGCCTAGCAGCTCATCCAGATTGTTCACATCGACGATGAAGCCTCTGCGCAAGAGCACGTCGTTCGTCTGATTTTGATGCGCCCCGACAAGCACGAATGCATCGTCGATCGGCTCGATGAACGAATAGAACGAAGGCGTGTTTCCAAATGGGCGTTCTTGCTCCACGCCGTCCCGCGCATTGCTGTCGCCGATCCAAACGCGGATCCGTTTGGCGGAATTTTGCGAAATGGCGACTTTGCCGTTGGACAGTACAGTGGCGTATGGCGCCCCGCCCCAAGCCGTGGTCGGTTGCCACAGGTTGTTCGGATTATCGGGATACACCTTATGGTTGCTGTCCTTCTTAAATTCAATCGAAGACCACGGCTCGCTTAAGAAGTGGGTGAAATCCCAATCTTCCGGATCCGAAGCGACCAGCCAGGGAGACGTATTGGCATCGACCCCTTCCGCTACGAACGCCAGGCGATTGCCGGGTAACACGAACGGTGTCGGCATACCGCCTTCCGAAGTGAGGCTCGGCTTCTTGCCCACGACGTCGAAGTTGCGATGCACGATTCCTCCGGTGTACCTCTCCGTGCTCGGGTTGTGCCACGTCTGCCCGTCATCGTACGATACGACGTAACTGACTCCGCGGTGAATCGCTCGAGGTTCCCAACCGCCGGCCTGCAGCGCGAGCTGCCCGGTATCTTTGGTGGACAGGTTGATTCCGTTCTTCTGATCGGCCGTCCACGTTTCGCCCCCGTCGGAGCTGTAGCGCACCTTGATGCCGGTGTTGTCCGCCGCCGTCCCCGGGCCGCGCTCCTGATGCACCATCATCAGCCGGCCGTCGTCCAACTCAATAATGTTGCAGTTGGCGATAATGTAGGACCAGTCATTCTTGTTCTTCTGAAATTTCCCGTCAAACTTCATCATCACCACCGGGTTGCTCCAGGTTAACCCGCCGTCCTTGCTCCGGGTCGACCAGAAATCGCCGCCATGCTCGCGATCCTGGTAAGTGACGAGCAGCTCGCCGGCATGCGTGCCCTTCGTGATCTTGACCATGCGGACGTACTTGGCGAAGTCCACATCGATCGTCGACTGTTCCATCCAGACGATGTCGTTCGCGGAAATTTGCGCGCTAGGCTGCTCTTGAGGCGCCGCTTGGGAATGCGAGGAATCCGCTTCCGCTTTGGTCAACAAGGTCCCCGTCGGCCCTCCGGCAAGAATCGTGGTCAGCGACAGGACGCAGGCCGCCGCTATGGGCAGAATCCTTCTTCGAATCATCAAATCCGCTCCTTTGCTTCATAAGATTCGCAATATCATGATTACATGATACATATTATCAAATCCTAATAACCCGCTCAATGTTTATTTATCCTTCCAATTCTTAATTGTGTGGCAGTATAAACTGATCGTTGCATTGCGGCAAAGTTACCGCTACTCTGGGGGTATGTTTGGCACATTGCTCAATGAGGAAGTGGTTGCCGTGAAGGTGGAGTTTGTGGAAACAGGGAATCTGGAGCAAACGTTGATCAAAGTAGAGGGATTGCGCGAACCGGTCTCTCTTATGCACATTACGGACGCCCATTGTATCGAGGTGGATGACCGTGAAGGCAAGGACGTATTGGAAGAGCATCTGCGCTATAACGAATGGATTGTCCGCAAAAACGATTACGACCTGCACGGCGGAGTTTCCCCGAGATACCGGGTGGAGAGCGTGTTGAAGCTTTGCAATTTTCGCCAAGTGGACGCGACGGTGTTGACCGGGGATATGATGCTGTATCCATCCTTCGCCAATCTGGATTTTCTGCGGCAGGCGCTGAAGACGTTGCAGTCTCCTTACTTGTTTACGCTCGGCAACCACGACTGGCAATATCGGCATATGCCTTGGAACGACGAGACACGGGAATTGTATTATCCGCGATTCTACGAATTTACGAACAACAATCCTGCGTTTCAGGCGATGGAGATCGGGGGAATCCGACTTCTTGCCGTCGATAACAGCAACTATCAAATCACGGACGAGCAGCTGGCCTTCGTTCGCGAACAGCTTGCCGATGGTGCTCCGTGCTTGTTGTTTTTGCATATTCCGTTGTATATTCCATCACTTGTCGAAGATATTGAGCACTTGTGGGGGGCGCCAATCATGATGGCTGCGCCTGGTTGGCAGCCGGAACGGCAGAGCAAGTGGATGGTGAGGGACGCGGAAGAAAGCACGAAGTCGTTCCATTCGATGGTTACCGGCGGTGAATTCGGGAATTTGCTGGCGATCTTCTGTGGGCATGTGCATTTCTCGCACAAGGATGAATTTGCGCCCGGGCGCTTCCAATACGTCACCCGGGCGTTCTTCTCCGGCGGATACCGCTGGATTAAGCTTGTTCCTATGTGAAGCTCAATAACCCCAAATGCGAGGCAAAGGACGCTCCATGCCGATAACCCGCTGCAGCAGCAGCTTGCGCATATCCGCGAGCACGGTGGCGTAAGCGGGATCGTCCGCGACATCATGATATTCAGCGGAGTCTTTCGCGAGATCGAAGAGCAGTTCCTTGCCGTTCTCCCAACAGATGTATCGGTAATCCGGGGTGCGGATGTTTTTCCAACCGTTCTGCTCGGTTAGGGCGATCTCCTCTTTGCCGGTTTCTTTACCCGCGAAATAAGGAGTAAGCGAGTGCCCTTGCATCCGCGGCGGCGCCTGGATGCCGGCTGATTCCAGGACGGTAGGGGCGAAATCCACCCCTTCGATGATCCGCGAAACGGTGACGCCGGGTGTGCGAATCGCGTTCGGCCAACGCACGATGAACGGGACGCGGCTGACGGGGTCGAAGGCCGGGTAGCTTTTGCCATAGCGAAGATGTTCCCCCAGCCATTCCCCGTGATCCGAGGTGAATACGACCAACGTGTCCTCGGCCAGACCGAGCTCGTCGAGCTTGTCCAGGATGTGGCCGACATGGGAGTCGACTTCGCTGACCATCGCGTAATAGCCTTGTTTGGCCTTGCGCAACGTATCGTCGGAGAAATCGTCCTTTTTCGCGCGTTGCTTGTTTACGTCTTCGGGGTATTGCGGAATCGGCAGTGTGGCTGGGTCATAGAGGTCAATAAACTCCTGTGGCGCCACCCACGGGCTATGCGGAGAATAGAAACCGGCGATGCAGAACCAATTTTGATCTTTGTGCCGCTCGATAAACTCCATGGTTTGGTCGGCGACGAAGGCGGTTTGCGTCACATCGCTGCGGCCGCGGAACGGAATCGGCTCCTTCGGAAAGCGCTCCTCGGGATGCACGACGGAATCACGGATGCCCACTGCCTTATTATATATTTCCGTTAACGGAGGGAGACCGACGCTGACGTTGTCGAGCTGGTCGGGCGATTTCAGGCGAACCCAGGCGCGGTAAGCGTCTTCGTAGCACCCCGGCTCGTCGGAAATTTGCAGATGGGTGAAACCGTAATCCGGATGCGGCTCGCGGTGATCGCGGTTCGCGTGGGGCAAGAAGTGCAGCTTGCCGATGTTGGCGGTGACGTAGCCGCTTTTTTGCAAGAGGACCGGCAAAGTCACCGTGTCTTGTGGAACGGGCACGCCCATATGTGTAATGCCGAGGGTGGACGGGTACTGACCGCTAAGAAAGCTGATGCGACTGGGCATACACACCGGATTTTGGATGAAATAATGGTCAAAATTGAGTCCTTGCCGGGCCAACCTGTCCAGATTGGGCGTCTTGATGTGCGGATTGCCGTTCACGCCCACCGCGTCCCAGCGCTGTTGGTCGGTATAGAGCAGCAGAATATTCGGTCGTTTCAACTTGTGTTTCCCGCCTCTCCTATGAATTTTGCCAGCGTATGCGATGATGTGAGTCTATTATACCGCAATGGCGGGGAGGTTGGGGTGGAAGAAATGCAAACAGAAAAGCAGGGGATAGAACTTGGAACGGACGGTAAGTAAACCCGCTGGCAAGTCATGTTATTGCGCAGTATGGCGATAGTGCGCAAGGAAGGCGGGACGGCGCGATAGTGCAGTAACCAAAACCAGATGACCTAAGAAGACAGCGCAAGGATGACCGGTTAAGGTGTGGCTGAGGCTAAAAAGGCTATTTCAATTGTGGAGGATAGGCGAGTAGGGTTAACAAGTTCAATCTATGTGAAAATTCATATACATTTGGAGCAAAAAAGGGAAATCTGACGAATATAAGTGAAATTTCATATACATTCGATGCTTTGAACGATTTATCCGCAATTATATATGAAAAATCACATAGATTCGTTCGCAAGCCCATGTGGTTCCGCGAAGAGAAAAGACTTAATGTAAAGGAATTGGGTCCAGTCAGAGGGACAACACGTCGTTAAGGTCAGGTTGGCAATTCTATGTTGGTTACTGCACATCATCCTAATTATATGCGAGGTTGGTGGTGGGAGCGGAAATTGAGAAGGGTAACGGAACAGAGGAGCGTTATTTGGGAGGAAACGTGCATTTTCTGAGGGTTAACGGAACTCAAGCGTCTTATTGCCATTAAAATGCAAAAAAATGTACTCGTTGCAGTCAAATAGCGGCGCTGAGTTCCGTAAAGGTGTGAAAAGTGCTGTTTTAAGCGAAATAAGGTCTCTCAGTTCCTTTAAGCCTTCCCTCCCATCTTTAAGACCCGAACTGATCACATCTTCAAGCTTATTTTATTGGGCATAATGTGTAATACTCGAAAAGCGACCGACATCACTGCGATTTATGGCTTCTTGCCGAAGCAATACATGAAAGATCCCGAGTAGAAGCGATTGGGGTCCTCGCAAAATTTGTTTATTTTCGCCATCCAGTCCATTCTTTGTTCGTCCGTAATGAGTTCTGCATCCACGAGATGCTTCGCTTCATCTGGACCCATCGCTAAACGTAACGAGAACGGGAGATCATCGTAAGGTCCTTCGTAATCGCTTGTTTGCGTAATTACCTTCACGTTGCTCAGTCCCAGCGATTTGTAAATTCCAAATAATTTACGCCCCATCGTTCGATCTGTTCCTCGCCGCAATGCATATTCGATATTCGCCCGAATGAGTTGGGAAAACTCCATTGCATAAGGATAAAAAAACGCTGTCTCATCGTCTATTTCCACACATACAACGATTCCACCCGGTTTGCAGACTCTCCTCATCTCCCGAACGATGTTCAGCGGCTCCGAATTATGCATGAGAACAAGCCTTGTATACACAAAATCAAAAGATTCGTCTTCAAAAGGGAGTCGGCTTCGAATAAACCTGAGGTTCTTCTCAGCGATAGAGTTTGTACTCTCCAGAATGTCCTTGCTATTATCTACACCTGTAAATTCAGTTTCAGGCATTAGAGAAGCGAACATGTTTAACATGGCTCCCGTTCCGTACCCCACATCAAGCACTTTCTTTGACGAGATGAGTCCGTTGGCCATAAAATGCTCGCATAAAGCTTTCGAATGGCTGGCAACATTTCTTGTTAATCGTTCGATTTCGGATTGTTTGTGGGTTTTGGTGAAGGTATCAAAAGCATAGGATGGATTCATTCTCATCACCTCAATTCCTTCTTGAAATATGAGGCTGATTCTGAGTAGCCAATCGCGCTATAGAAGCCACCGGCTCTTCTTGTTGCGAGCGCAACAAGTCTGGATTCCCGGCAATCGGCCTTCTCCTCGACGATTTGCATTAACCTCTTCCCGATGTTCAGGCCTCTGAATTGTTCTAAAACATAAATTTCCTCGACCCAACTTACTACACCATTTGCATAAAAAGTAGGATGATGAAATGCCAGCACATATCCGATCGGTTTTGAATCCATTTTTGCCACCACTAAATCCACGCTGGGATCGTTCAGAAGCTTTTCGAAAGTTTTGGAAAAATCCTCCTTGTTGAGCGTATAGCTGGTCGCAAGGCCCGCTGCTAATTCAAACAGATCCCCTTCGTCCAAAGGATCGGCCTGGCGGTATTCTATATCCATTGCATCACCCCGATCTTTTTACCTACATCGCACCCCGACTCATCATCACTAACGTTTCCACGAGAAATTCGTGCTCCGCCTCCAGAACACGCGCACTTAAACTATCAACCGTATCGTCCTTGAACACCGGCAAAGTGCATTGGTTGACGATGGCGCCCGTGTCGTATTCCTCGTCGACCAGATGAATGGAGATGCCGGTCACCTCGTCGCCGGCGCTCAGCACCGCCTCGTGAACAAACCTCCCGTACATCCCTTGTCCGCCATACTTGGGGAGCAGGGAGGGATGGATGTTAAGGATTCTCCCGCTAAACTCCCGTAAGACGAGGGGACCAAGTTTCTTCATGTATCCGAGCAGCAGAACGATATTGACGCCGTGCTTGTTCAAAGACGCGACGATTTGTTGATCGAGTACCTCGGCCTGCGGGTACGCTTTTTGACTGAGGTGATAATGGGGGATCCCTTCGGCGCGTGCGCGTTCCAAAGCCATCGAGCCCGAGTTGTTGCTGATCACCACGCAAGGCTTGGCTTGCAGCACCCCGTTCTTACAGGCGTCGATCACGGCTTGCATGTTGCTTCCCCCGTGGGAAGTTAGGAATCCGATGTTCAACTCAGTCATTGGTGCATGCCCTCCAGTTCGTTGAATGTTTGTATCAAAAAAGTTTCCGCCGGCAGGGAACAAATCCGCCGTCAGGCGAATTTGTCCGCAGCATCGACCGTATGCTTGAGCAGCGTTGCGATCGTGACCGGGCCGACCCCGCCGGGCACTGGAGTAATCGCGGAAGCATTTACCGAGCAAGCCTCGTAATCCACGTCTCCGACGTTGCCTGCGTTGTACCCCGCATCAAGCACCACCGCCCCCGGCTTGATCCACGAGCCTTGCACAAATTTCGGCTTGCCGACTGCAGCGACGACGATGTCGCCCAGTCGCACAATATCCGCCAAATTCGCGGTGCGGGAGTGACAGGTCGTGACCGTGGCGTTTTTGTTCAGCAGCATAGCCGATACCGGTTTGCCAAGAATGGGGCTTCGGCCGATCACCACTGCGTGCTTGCTCTCAATCGGAATATTGTAATATTCCAAAATCGCCATGATCGCTGCCGGCGTGCAGGATGGAAAATCGGCGAATCCGAATGCGTTTTGAGCGAAGCCGAGGGTGGTGACTCCGTCGACGTCTTTTTGGATGCTGATTGCCTCAAACGCCGCTCTTTCGTCGATATGATCGGGAACCGGGTGCTGCAGTAAGATGCCGTGAATTTGTGGATCGTCGTTCAGCTTGTTGATTTCCGCGATCAATTGTTCAGTCGTCGTGTGCGACGGGAGATCGACACGTACGGATCGCAGGCCAAGGCGTTGGCACGCATTGCCCTTCATTCGCACATACGTCTCCGATGCCGGGTTGTCCCCGACCAGAATCGTCGCAAGGGTCGGCGTGATGCCCCGATCCACCAACTGCTTCACCTGTCCTACCACACTTTCACGAATACTTGCCGCGACTACGTTGCCGTCGAGAATCATTTTGCCATCGTTCATGTTCATCAGCCCTTTCGGATGGGTTATAGAAACGCAAAAAGGCAAGGGAATCATCCCTTACCTCGCCCAGGCGTACGGCTTTGTATGTCCATGCGCTCCCCCATGGTTCCCCATGTTCCGCCAGTCACGCATAGTGATTGATAGCACCATCATAGCAAGAGGGGGTCGGGAAAGCAATGGGAAATACATCATTTTCCTCAAAATGGGAAAGGTAAATTCAGTTCTTACGCCAGCCGACAACCCTTGCAGAAACGGAGTTAACTTCATGCCCGAGCTTCCCGAGATGGAAAATTACCGGCAGCTTTTGTCCCAGCGGATTCTTCATAAGCGGATCGACGAAGTGGAAATCAATCGCGAAAAATCGATCAATGTGCCGGTTGCAGACTTCCTTGAGGCCGTGCGCGGCCACTCTTTC
>JAJFMO010000008.1 GCA_020697475.1 Paenibacillaceae bacterium
GCCTCAGGCGGCATCGGCGGCGCCGTTGTCCCGCTGTTCACCGGGTGGTGGATGGACCGGTTCCACGCCGCAGCCGCCCCGCCGATGCTGACCGTTCTGGCCACATTCGTGTTGGCGATCATGCTGCTGCTGGTTGCTCTGTCACGCCGCGCCACCAATACCGATGCTTCGCAAGGGTGACGGTCCAGGAACTCATCACCATTGTAACGCTTACCAACGTCGTTATTTACGGTAAAATGCGGGATTTTAAATTCTAAAGATTGCCACAAACGTTATTTCTGCTTTTTGGCTCCAATTCAGCGAAAACCAGCGAAATAGCGTCGCTTACAACCTTAAAAATCTGAAATCAAGTAAAATGCCTCAAATAGCGTTGGTCACAATCGTTAGAGTCGCGCAAACTTCACTTCGATTCATCCGCGACGAATCCACAGCCTCTCAGGAGCGGCGGCGGACCGCGCTTACGTTACCGCAAAATTGCGTCGTCCGCCCCCACCGGGCACGACTGGCGAACGATCGCCTTACCTTCCTTGTTCACCTGCGGATTGGAGACAGCGTTGTAGCAAACAATAAACGCCCTGCGATGGTGGTCGGACTCGTTCGGCGCCGAGGCATGCAACAGGTTGCTGTGGAAGAACAGCACCGACCCGGCCGACAGCTCGCAATGCACCCGCTCGAACAGCGACTCGATCTGCTTCAAGCGCAGCGCCTCGACGCCGGTCTGCGTCCCCACCTTGCCGTGATCCAGCCTCCCCAGCAGATGCGAACCTTTCAACACCTGCAGACAGCCGTTCTTAATCGTCGCCGGATCGAGCGCCACGAACGCGCTTATCATGTTCGGATATACGAATCCCTGGTTGTACCAATACCCGTAATCTTGATGCCACTCCCACGCTCCGCCGGTTCTCGCTTCCTTCAATATCACCTTGCCATGGAAAAACGCCGCATCTTCCCCCAGCAAAATCCGCACATTGTTCACCAGTCGAGGGCAAGTCGAAGCCGCCGACCAAATATCGTCGCCCAAATCGTGCCAGATGGCAAGATTCGACGGCTTGCCCTCCGCATCCTTACCGCTTCGTGTCGTCCGTGCCACTCGATCGCCGTGCTCCACCGCATCGATCAACTTAGCGACCTCCTGCGGGGTGAACACATCGCGAACGACGACGAATCCGTCGCGATGATAACTTGCCGTATCCTTATACGTCAACATAACTTTGCCTCCTTGGGTTCGCAAACCCGACCTTGTCGTAATGGTTGTTCACGTCTCCATTATAACGCCGGCCGGCTCACACCGAAACAGCAATTTCTGTCGGATACCCTAACGATTCGGCTAATTTCCAACATCGTATCTTGTCGATTCCTGACAAAATATAGTTGAATCCGCCTTCAACACCCGGTACAATTGATGAAACTAAAGATGCATCGCTGATAGCTATTGACAATGACGCCACGATCGGAGAAGGATTCACATGAATAACCGCAAACCTTACAATCCGGCCAAACCGGGAACTCCCGCCCCGCCGCCCGGGGTATTGGTTTCAAACATTTCCCGCACCACATTCGGGTATTCCTGCTACCGTCCAACCGGAACGAAGGACTGGCTCGTCATGTTTACCGTATCAGGTACAGGCTGCGTTCGCCACAAGGATCATGTGCAAAATTGCCGGAAGAACGATCTGATTATTTTGCCGCCCGGAATTACCCATGACTATTTCACTCCGAAAGGATGCAATTGGAACATCAAGTGGGCGCATTTTATCCCCCGCACCTCCTGGACTTCCTGGTTGAGGTTGCCGAAAGTGGCGGATGCGCTCCTCTTTCTTCATATATCGGACGAGAGCATCCAGAGCCGGATCAACCTGGCCTTCGATCGCCTGATTGCAGACAACCGGGCGGCGGCCAACTCCTTCCGCGAAGAGCTGGGGCTGAATTCGTTGGAGGAAATTTTGCTTCTCGTGTCCAGCCTTAGCCCACGAGAAGTCGTCGATTCGCTTGATCCGCGAATCGGCGAAATTCTTAACCTGCTTACATCAAATATTCAGAAAAGCTTCAGTATTCAAGAGCTGGCACAGACCGTTTGTCTCTCCCCGTCTCGGCTCACGCACCTCTTCAAGGAACAGACCGGAGATTCGATTCTGGAGACGCTGCTGAAAATTCGCCTTCGCCAAGCGGCCAAGCTATTGGAGCTGACTTCGCGCCAAGTGACGGAAATCGCCGTCGATGTGGGATTCCAGTCCCCCGACTATTTCAGCAGCAAGTTCAGGCAATATTTCGGCGAGAATCCGACCAGTTACCGCAAGCGCTGCCTATTAGCCCAGGAGCTTGGCGTAGCCCATTCCTTAGGGGAGAATCTGACTCCCCTCCACGTAGCCCCTAGGCAAGCCGTCAGTACTCACGACCCCGTAGAGCAGTAATGCTTGACGCCGAATCGCCAGATGAGCAGACAGGGCAGCAGGAACACGACTCCGACAAGCGGAGTGAGCATGTACAGCCACCCGCTTCCTTGCGTCCGATCCAGAATATAGAGCAGCGGCAAATAGTTGACGCAACCGTACGGGATTACGTAGGTAAAGAACACCTTCACCCATTTGCCGTAAATATTGAGCGGATACTGCGCCATCTCCCTCCCTCCGTCGGTAAAGATGTTCGCAATCTCCAGTCCCTCAACCGTCCAGAAGCAAAGAGACGCCGTCACGATGTATATTCCGGCAACGATCGCCATCCCGCTCACGATCATCAACAGCAGCGTAACTACCTTGGCCGCCGTCCATGCGATATCCAAATTCCCAATCGCCCAGAATAACAAGATCAGACTAAACGATATTCGCCCGACTCGCGCGAACTCGAATCGCGAACCGAGCACTTGCACCAACGTACTGCGCGGGCGAACAAGCAAACGGTCAAATCCGCCGTTGACGACCAAGGTTGAAAACGTGTCGAATCCCCGCGCGAACGCTTCGCACAACGTATAAGATAAATGGACGACCGCAAAACAGAGAGCCACCTCGTAAAATTGCCAATCGCGCAGCTGCCCGAACCGTTCGAACATAAAGTAAATTCCGGCGAACCCGGTTAATGGCGTAAGGCTTTGCCCCACCGCCAGCAACCAGAACGACAACCGATATTGAGCAATGGACTTGAACAGGATCCTCAAGTAACTCCAATACATTTTCATCCAACCTACCCTCCCTGAACAACCAATTTCCGCAGTGACCGTTGCAGCGCCCAACGTCCTAACAGGAATAGTGCGACGATCCACACCGCTTGAATCAAAATCCCCCACAACGCCTCTGCGGTAGCGATATTGCCGGAATAGACACGGAATGGGAAATCCAAAGCCCAACGGAAAGGCAACGCATACGACACCTGCTGCAGCCAGTCAGGCATAAGCGGCACAGGGATGAGCATCCCGCTGAAAAAGTCGCCCACGATGGCGATCATCATCGTCGAGCCGATTGGCGACATCGTCCAAAACACGGAAATGTAGATAAACATCGAGATTGCCACATTTACCAGTAACCCCAGCAGCAAGGCGGCAACGAACAGTGACAGCGACTCGGCGGACGCAGGGGGATTCAGACGGTATGGCGCAGGCAGGAAGAAGGTCACCGCAAGAATCGGAAAACACCGTAGCACCGCATAGGAGAGCCGTTGACCCACCAGCTTGGAAAACCAAAATTCATACAGCCGGCACGGCCGACAAAGCTCATAAGCGACATTTCCGCTTGTAATCAGCTGAAAAATCTCCGAATCGCGAAACCACAAAGCGACGAACGCAAGAAACGCTTGCCTGAGCCACGAATACGAGACAACCTGTTCCAGCGAAATCGGCTGCTCCACCGTGCTGTGACTGTAGAACGCCACAAAGATCATAATAAACACGAATCCGAAAAAAAACTGAGTCGCAATACCCGCAAACGCCGCCGTCCGGTACTGCATTCCATGAATAAAGCGCAGCTTCCCCACCGAAAGATACGTCCTCATAAGCTGTGCTCCTTATACAATTGTACAATAATTTCGTCGATCGGGGTCGCCTCCACGGCGACATCTACGAGCTCCAACTGCTCGGATAGTTGTGCGATCGCATCCGCCACTTTGCACCGCGAAGTATCCACAGTAAACATCGCCCGTTCCGCCGTCCATGACAGCAGCTCCGCTCCTTCCACACGCACAGGCAGCGAATGCTCGCGATACTCCACCGTAATCGTCTTCTGCGCCCCGAACCGCCTGCGCAGCTCCCCGAGCGACCCGTCGTACAGCAGCCGGCCGTGCCCGATCATCAGTATCCTGTTCGCCAGCGCCTCTATATCGTTCATGTCATGTGTAGTCAGGACGACCGTAATACCTTTTTCTTTATTGATTGTCTGGATAAAATGCCGCACCGCAATCTTGCTCACCGCATCCAGTCCGATCGTCGGCTCGTCAAGAAACAGCACCTGCGGATCGTGCAACAACGAGGCAGCTATTTCGCAACGCATCCGCTGTCCTAAACTGAGCTGGCGTACCGGCGTTGGCAGCAAGCTGGCCAAGTCGAGCGTCTCCGTCAGCAGGTCGACGTTCGCCCGGTAGACCTGCGTCGGAATCTTATAGATGTCACGCAGCAGCTCGAACGAGTCGATCACCGGCACGTCCCACCACAGCTGGGAGCGCTGGCCGAACACGACGCCGATCTGCTTCACATAAGCGGTCCGCTCCTTCCAAGGCGTGTACCCCATAATTTCGCAGCTTCCCCGATCCGGTACCAGAATGCCGCTCATCACCTTGATGCTGGTGGACTTGCCCGCCCCGTTCGGGCCGATGTAGCCGACAATCTCTCCTTTTCCAATCGAAAAAGTAATGTCGCGCAGTGCCTCCACAATCGTATGCTCGCGCACGAACAGCGCCTTCGCCGCCTGCCGCAGCCCGGCCGAACGCTTAGCTACCTTAAACGATTTGCTAATGCCGTTAAGGGTGATCAATCGCAAGTTCCTCCCGTCTTATTCCACAATTTCACTGCCGCCAGACAGCGCTAAAAAAATATAACGAAATTTTCGAAAAAAGTATAGACTTATAATTCATGATCGTTTATACTAATAATTAGAAAGCGGCGATAGCCACACTTTAGTTGAAATTTATCTAAATCAAGGTTGCGACACACGACGGTGTCGTTTTTTTATGTTTAAAAACAGGTGTACGGTAGGTAAACCCGCTAGGCAGCTCCAATGCCATAAGGTAAAGAGTGCTGCGAGTGTAGCTGAGTTAGTATCGCTTGTGGGGGAAAGAGTACGTAACGGAACCTACAGACCTTATTTCGACTATTTCAGCAAATTTCGCACCCTTAACGGAATTCAGCGCCTCTATTCGCCTATTACGGGTGCATTCTCTTGCTTCTACTCAAAAAGAAAAACGCCTTGCGGCGTCTGCATTGACTACGTAAATGGGCGAAGAAACATTATAATGCAAAAGTGCACTAAAATCCCGGCGAAAGTAGCCAATTGATAAAATGAAGTGCAAAAGTGCACCTGATTCAGCCCCTGATTGGATCTGAGGCTCGATAAGGTGCACTTTTGCCTTTGAATCGTGTAATCGCAACTTTTTCGCAAATTCAGGTGTATTTATGCTCTTGAATTCGCCAGCCAGCCCGAAGCCCCATTCACACCTGCTTGCGGCGAATGAACAGCATCAGCGCCCCGATGACGATCAGCGCAATCGCGACGAACGGTTGGCTGAATTGCAAATTGCTGAAAAACGTGCCGATCGAGAACACCGCCGAGAACAACAGACCGATCACGGTCAAAATATAAATCGGGATGAGCAACCCCCGGTGGCGGCTGCCGAAAAAGTAAAGTTCAAACAACCCGACCGCAACCGCCAAAATGAACCCCGGCCACATGTAGCTCCACCCGTCCAGCAGCATCGCCAATTGGCACACCAGCCCCGCCGTGAACAAAATTCCGCCCGGAACCAGCAACCCGACCCCGCGACGCTTCGTCACCGAAAAGTACAGCCAGTGGAAGAACAGCCCAAGTGGAATCACGAACAAACTCGGCCAGAAATACGCAAATATCGTCCCCGGATTGATTACCGCCCCTTTGTTCAGAAACAAAAACACTCCGAACAACAGCAGCACCGACCCCAGGATTACCCTTACATTCATCTTCATCGCTCCTCGCAAGCATCATTTCCGCGTTATCATTCAACCTGTCGATACCACTATAATCCCCCCGTCGCTTACTGTCCACCTGCCCCGGTTCAGCCCGCCACTGGACTATAGTCCAGATTGTATATTTTTCCACAAAATTACCCAAAATAAGGAACGCTTAAGTTCGAAGGAGGTGAAACATGGATGGCTAAGGTAGCTGTGGAGAATAGCTTGGGGAATGTCAAGCAAGTGCTTCAGCAGAACGGGTTCGAAGTTGTGTCGATGGAGAATGCGTCCGGGGCGGACTGCTGCGTGATCTCGGGGCAGGACGACAACGTGATGGGGATTTCCGAGGTTGCGACGAACGCGTCCGTCATCAACGCCGAGGGCATGACCGCGGATCAAGTGTTGGAGGAAGTGAACCAGCGGGCAGGATTGACCCAATAAGCAACTGTATACAAAAAGGGCGCGAAGCGATTCGCGCCCTTTTTATTCTTAATCCCCGTCCCACTCCAGACGAAACTGCCGCAGATACTCTACCATATACGCATGCCGCTCCTCGGCAATCGGGCGCGCCGCATCCGTATTGATCAAATCCTTTAATTTCAACAATTTCTCGTGAAAATGATTGATCGCCGTGCTCCGCCCCTGCCGATATTCCTCCGGCGTCATCGCGTCCCGCGGCGGCAAAGCCGGATCGTGCATCGGATCGCCCTTCCAGCCGGCGTAGACGAACGTGCGGGCGATCGCAATCGCTCCGATCGCATCGAGCCGGTCGGCGTCCTGCACCACGCGACCTTCCAGCGTCGGCATCGGCGGATTGTTGCCGCCGTTGTACGACATCGTCGCGATGATGTCCATGATGTGCCGCCGACCTTCTTCCGCGACAGGCTGCGTCCCGAGCCAGTCGCCGACTTTGCGCAAGCCCGCCTCCTTGCTTGCGTTCAGCTTCTCGTCGGCGGCATCGTGCAGCCACGCCGCCATCGCACAAACGAAGGCGTCGGCGCCTTCCGCCCGCGCCAGTCGCTCCGCCATCCGCACAACCCGGCGGATGTGCCATACATCGTGCCCGGTGCGGTCGCCGCCGAGCACGCCTTCAACCCAACGCTCCGCTGCAGCCAGCACGCGCCCTCGATCATGCCCATGCACCCGCTGCAGCAAATGCTCAAGCAACGCCTGCGGGGTTTCGCAGATCAGCTCCGGCGAACAAACGCCTAACCGCTCCAGCGTCCCCTCGCCCCATAACGCCGCAACACCGAACATCTTCGCCGCCTCCGCTGCCTGCATGTCCGTCGGTTGATCCCCGACATAGACACAATCCCCTGGCGCTACGCCAAGTTGCGCCGCCGCAAGCAGCAACGGCTCCGGACTCGGCTTGTGCGAGCTCGTATCCTCCTGCCCGACGATCACAGGGAAATAACCCCGAAGTCCATGCATCGCAAGCTCCTTCTCGACGTAAAGACGATGCTTTGACGAGACGATCCCAAGCGGAATTCCCACCGCCGCGAGCCCGGCCAACATCGCCTCCACACCGTCATAGCAACGAAGCGCATCGTAGTGGTTCCGATAATAATCAATCGCATGAGCCAGGATTTGCTCGCCATACCCCGGATAGAGCCGGCCGATCACTTGAGCCATCGGTTTGCCGACTAAGCTGTCGAGCTCCTCCTGGGTCGCTTCCCTGCCCAAAGCCGCCCGAAAACCGGCTTTATTCGCCTCCGTCGCCACCCTTTCGCTGTCTTGCAGCGTGCCGTCAAAGTCAAATAGCACGGCTAAAGGTACCGAAGTGAACAAGTCGATCCGCCTCCTTTTTCACACCCTATTACAATTCATTACGCTGGATCGCTGAGAGGTTGAGGAGACTTGCCTCTAAAAGAGAAGAAATATAACAGCCCACTGCCCAAAATAATGAAGCACAGAAACAGAATCAAGTTGGCGTACAGCCAGGCGTGCGGATCGGCAATCAGCGGATGAAACGGGAACGCAAACAGGTTCTGCTTCATCGCTTTGGCCACCATAGCCGTCACGACAGCTCCGGAAATCGTCGAGGTCATGTTGAAGAAGCCCATGCCCACACCGATTTGTGGGTTCGGCAAAATTTGCGTCACCGTCTCGGTCAACGCCGTCTGCACGAAAGAAAAGCCGATATACATCAGAATGAGCGCCATCCCGATGAACCACACCCATTGCCCGATAAACGACGACTGCAGGAATAGGCTGATCGCCACGAACGCAAGCCCCGAATAAACGACTGCGTGGCTTCCCCGCTTCACCGTCAGATTGCCTGCCACTTTGCCGAAAATAACCGCGCTGGCCGCGCCGGGAAACATCAACAGGCCGATCGAATCCGTGTCCATGCCATACAGTTCAAAGAGCATCAGCGGCAAGGCGAACATGACCGACATGACGGAGCCGAACAGCAGGAAGCCGATGATCAGCGCGTTGCGGTAGCGCGGGTTGGCGAACAAGGCGGGTTCGACAAAAGGCTTCTTCGCCATGCGGATGCGGGCGATAAACAACGCCAGCGCAAAGGCGGCGCCGGCCAGGTACAGCCACTGCGACTCCGAAGTGAACAAGACGAGCAAAGTAACCGTGAGGCCGAGCAACACAGTTCCCGGGACATCGAGACTGCCTTCCCCTCTTTGCTCGACAGGCAAATATTTGCGGAACCAAGGCAACGCCACCAGCACGGGCAGAGGCAGCAGGAACAAATACGCCCAATGCAGCGAGTTCGAGACGTAGCCGCCGAGCACCGGACCGATGCCGACCGCACACGAGGCGACGGAAGTGATGATACCGAAAATTTTGCCCCGCTCCTGGGAGGTGAAAAATCGGGCCACCATCACGAACACAAGCGCCGGAATGGCCGATCCCCCCGCTCCCTGAAGCGCCCGGGCTAGGATAATCGCGGGATACGACGACTGCCAAATAAAGCCGAGCAGCGATCCCACGCAGTAGGTGACGATACCGATGGTGATCAGCTTCTTGACGCTGAACATGTCGGACAGTTTGCCGTAGATGACCATGCCGATGCCGAAGACGATGAAGAAGATGGTCACTACCCAGCTCACGCCGGAGGCGTCCAGATTGAATTCCCCTGCGATGCTCGGGGTGGAAACGTTGAAGACGGACTCGTTCAATACGGCAAAAAAGATGACGTAATAAATCCATGGCACGCAGCGCTTGATCTCCGCTACTTCCATAGCTGTCTTACTGTGGTTGTAAATCGGGTTCATGATTCTTAATGTTCCTTTCGTGAATTCGAGTTTCCCGATGCGGGTTCCTCGATTGTATCATAGGGGCCGGGTGACGAGCTTCTTCTATATTGCTATTGTAGGATGGAAAAACGATCCAGAAACCGGTTCATCAACAACGGAAGCGAGATCAGAATGGGCGGGTCGCCCGGTTGCGGCGGTTGAAGCGTCAGCTCTTGCGGAGGCACGGGAACTCCCGGGGCAACGGTGAGCGGAGCCTTATTACGGGCACGCAAAGTCGCTTGCGGCAACAAAATATCCATCGCGTTCATCTCCCAGGAGACGGCTGTGGCCAGAAGGTAATACGTGCCGGGAAAGACATCCGCGAAATGAAAAGATCCGAGCGAAGACAGCAGCGTGCCGTATCGGGGCATCCCTTCGGGAATCGGCTTAGTGAACAGGCCGATCAAGATGACGCCTCGAAACGGCTCCGCCGCCCGTACAGTGCCCTCGACGACGGCCAGTGGACTGGAGCCGAGATGCAGAGCCGATCCGAGATGAATCCCCGAGGGATGCGGCGGCAATAATTGCGACGGCCTCCCTGTGAGCGGTGACAGAGGTTCATTCCACTGCCTCATCTCCCGCAGAGCGTCGAAAGGCTGATCCACCGATTGAACTGAGCGGCGAAATTCCGCCGGGGTGACCCCCACCCGCTCGGCGAACCGTGAAGTGAACGTCCCCAGGCTTTGCTGGCCGACCATCATTCCAACGTCGCGCACGCTCAGGTTCGTCCGCAGCAATAAATCCTTCGCCTTCTGCAAGCGCAAGGAGGACACGAAGTACAGCGGAGGCAAGCCGATCTTCTGTTTGAAGATGCGGGTGAAATGAAACGGACTGTACGCTGCATGTTTCGCCAGCCGCTCCAGCGGCAGCGGCTCGTCGATATTGCGATGAATAAAGTCGATCACTCCGTCGATTTCGGCATACGTCTCCGGCATCCGTCCTGCCCCTTCTTTCCTCTGTTCGCATTTGTTCGCCTTTTCATAGTAGACCTATTTTATAGGAAGAGGCTGAGAATTACAATGGGTAATTCGTCGTTCTGCGGGATCGCGCAAATTGCTGCCGTCGACCGGTCAATCGTCCTCATAAGTCACGTGGGAAATAATCTTTTTCAACAAGCCAACCGCCTTTTCGGAAAATGACCCGTCTTGAGCATTGTCTCGAGCCGCCCCTTCCACCTCATGGAAATGCCGAATCAACTGGCGGATGATCTCGATGTCCGATCCCGTCAACATCAGCGCCGGCAAGATGAAGGTTTGATCCTCGTACCGATAGCCGCGGTGCTTCGCGTGGTAAACAAGCGGCGCCCCCAGCGAATTCATCATATATTCGATATCGCGGCAGGCATGCCGGACGGAAATTTCGAACCGCTCCGCCAAATGACCGCTGTTCGGATATTTGCCATAACGAACTTGCTCGTCGAACCACAGAATTCGGTGCATATTACTCATTCGTCGTACTCCCCGGCTTTGTCGTACTCCCTATCGTACTCCCTGGAGATCTCCGCCAACCTCTTCTCCAGATGAATTCTGCCCCCGCGCACGATCCAGTCCCGCAAAAGATCGTTGTTCCAATACTTCCAAAGCCGCATACTCGACCGATCAAACGCGCCCAACCGGGCACTGTCCATCGCGGCAATGAACGGAGCGTATAACGGATCAGCCTCCTGCCCGCTGGATGCAGCCACGGGACGGGAAACAGCCAAGTTATGTTTGGCCCATTCTTGGCCCGCCTCTGTGTAAGGAGAAGCCAATTCCTGTAAAAAGGCCCAAGCCAGCTCCGCATCGGAAGCTTGCGTCGATATCCCATACCCGTACACTTGAACAATGTTGGGGTACGGTCCATCGCCCATTCTCGGGGGCATCACCGCACCGAAGAGCTCCCGGTGCATAGGCTTCATCGGCTTGATCGTCCAGTTCGCATCGTAGTACATCGACATTCGCTGATGATTGAAACAAGAAACCCACGTTTCATGCCCCACATCCTGGAACGGCGTCAGTTCCATCGGATAAAACACTTCAATATACTTGCGAATCGCATCGATCGTCGCCGTATCGTCCAAATACCCCGTCGCCTTCATACCTTCTTCCGACAAGAAGGCGCCCCCGTTGCTCCAGGCCAGCGGTTCAATCGGCAGCAACCTTGGAACCATATACGCCCCATAACGAACAACGTCTCCGTCCGCATCGTAAACCGTCAGCTTTCTGGCTTTTTTGATAAAATCGTCCCAATGCCATCCTTCTTCAGGATACGAAACCCCCGCTTCGTCAAAATGCCTCTTATTATAGAACACGCCGGGCATCTCGGCCATCACCGGGAGCGCGCCTATCATTCCCTGATCGGTTACTGCGGAGCGGACGGAGGTGAAAAAGTCCCCGAGCTCAAACGAAGCTTCCGCTACCATTGGAGCCAAATCCATCAAGATCCCTCGATCCAGCAGGCGGCCGATGTCCGACCCGTACCATTCGATCAAGTCGGGGGGATGGCCGTCACGCACCATTTGCTTCAATATTTCCTTCGGCACAATCTCGATCTCAATCGTCACCCCCGGATGCTGCTCTGCGAATCGCGCTTTCGCCAGCTCGAGCACTTTCAAGTTTTTCGTTTCCGTTGCTGCAATCGTCAATTTCATCTTCAATCTCTCCCTTCTGCAGCCTATCATACAACAAGCGGTATGACACAAAATGTCATACCGCCATCGAACGGATATTTTATTCTGTATTTCCGGCTAATGCTTGTTTCGCAACCCGTTCAAGGCTTGCCCTATGGCTAGCAAAAATAAAATGACACCACACGATATCCAATAAGGGTTCAAACTAATGTCGTCCAACACTTGCCCATCTCCTCCGCCATTCGGGATTTTGCGACTCTATCCTACATCTTGCAACAGCAGCACGGAATACCCCTTTCGGGGTATTTTTCGCAAAAACGGCGGAACAGCAATCCGTAAGAAATAAAAAACAGCCGCTCATGCTACAATAAGGCTGTCCAAGTAACATTTTCGAAAGGATGAGGGAAAAGATGGCGAAGCATTATACGTATTTCTTCTCGGAGGATGCCCGTTCGCAAGCTGCGTTCTATGTGCAAGTGTTCGGCGGGGAGATCGTGTCGGTGATGACGCATGGGGATATGCCGGGGGCGCGGGAGGATTTGAAGAACAAGGTGCTGCTCCTGAGCGTGATGGCCGGGGAGGTCCACTTCCTGAGGTGCGACGAAGCGTTCAACCCGATTCAACGCGGAAACAACATTTATCAAGTGATGGAGTTTACCTCCGACGCGGAAGCCCATGCGGTGTTCGACAAGCTGGCGGACGGCGGGAAGGTGCTTCATCCGTTGAAGGCGGAGTTCTGGGGGGCGTTGTTCGGGCAGGTCGAGGACAAGTTCGGCGTCTTGTGGATGATTACAACTGAGGCGAAGCAACAAAATTGAGTTGAACCAGTAATGTGCCCCGGCTTGTACTTGCGCAGTCAAAGCTGGGGCACAAGATTGCCTTTGTACGATTAGGCCCTCACTTCACTCGCAACCACGCGTTTCAGAGCATTGATGAACCCGACGTGCTCCTTCTCATGCAGCAGATCCAACATCAACATTTCCCCAATCGAGATCGAATCCAGTTTGTAAAAAGGTTTTTGCAGCTTCACGTCCAATTGACCGGTAAAGCTTTGTTGGATTCGGGTCGGCTGTTCTTTCAGCAAATCGAGCAAATCGTCCAATGACGTCGGAGCGCTCTGCCAATCGGCGGGCTTGGTGCCATTGCCGAACCATCCGGGAAAACCTTCGGGCATTCGCGTGCCCGACTCCGAGCCGGTCAAGCCGAAAACTCTCCGTTCCTGAATCGTGAAGATGTGGCCGAGATGCCACTGTATGGAATTGTTGAATCCCGGCGGAACAACGGCGGCTTCTTCCCCGGTTACTCCCTGAGCAACGCGTAAAGTGCCGTTGCGCACCTTCTGTACTTGAGAAAAGATCAGCTCTTCAGTCATCGCAAATCCTGCTCCCTTCTAATTGTAAATCTTCCCTCTCCCTTGAATTAATTTAACATACACACTCAAAATATGGCACCCCCCGGGTTCTATATCGTTTTCGCATTGTATAACAACAACACTCAAATGACATATAATTTGCGTGTAATTGTTAATATTTCTCAAAAGGATATGATCTGCCCCCCCTCTTGTAAAATATTGTAATTCAGTTTGACCGACGCTGGCGAACAGGTGAACGAAAATCGGGGTTGAACGGCAAGGCCATATCAATTATAATAGGAACATACGATCGTTATTCTCTTACATACTGGAAGGCAGGCAATCACATGCGCTCTGTTCAGCAACCTGTCCCGCGACGACATATCCAATATGAGGAAATTCGCGCCAAGACGATCTTGAATAAGGTCAACGCTCCGTCGATGCCTTTCGAATGGTCGATCAACCCTTACCGCGGCTGCCAGCATGGGTGCAGTTTCTGTTATGCCCGGGCTACGCATACGTTTCTGGGGATGGATGCCGACGATACGTTTCAGAACCATATTTTGATGAAAAAGAACGCAGCGGAAGCGCTCGAGGAGCAACTTAGCCGGATGGCCCGTTCGCGCGGAGGCTTGAGCCGCGTGGGTCAAGTTGCGATCGGCACGGCGACGGACCCGTATCAACCGGCGGAGGCGAAAGAGGGGATTACCCGGCAGTGCCTGGAAGTGCTGGCCAAATACCGGGTGCCGACCAGCATTACGACCCGTTCGCCTCTAATCCTCCGCGATTTGGATGTGCTTGTCCGCATGCCGATTCTGTCCGTCAATTTCAGCGCCAATACGCTGAATTACCGGGTATGGAGGAATATGGAGCCGTCCACTCCGGCCCCGCTCAAGCGGCTGGAAGCGGTGCGGGAGTTGACCGATGCGGGGATTCCCGCCGGAATTTTCATGGCGCCGATTCTGCCTTGGCTTACCGACAGCGCGGCCGATCTGCAGGCACTATTCGAAGCAGCCGCCGACCACCGCGCGCAGTTCGTGATGTCCTCCTACCTGCGCTTCAACCGGTCGGAAGTCAAGCTGTGGTTTTTCGGAGTGCTGCGGCAGTCGTATCCTGAGCTGGTTGAGAAATATGCGGAACTGTATGAGCATTCGGTTGGTGTCCCTACCGGCTACAAGGAGCCCGCCATGGCACTCATTCGTTCTCTGCTGCGCCGGTATCGCTTGGACGATATGGAGACGTATCACCGGCGCCATCCTGAACTGACGGCAAACGAAAGCCCCGCCGAAGCGGAGCCCGTTCAGTTAAGCTTTAATTTCTGAATCGCCATGATGCCCGATCAAACCTGCTCAAGCAAAGCGTAACGAATGATTGTGCCGGGCAATTGATCCAGTACCAGCGAAACGGCCCCATAGGCGACACCCAACTCGCCCAAATCCGAGCAATAGATGTCCAGCCCTTCAAGGAAACGAGCCGGAATGGATTCCCTCAATGTCCCCCATATGGAATTGAGCAGTGGCTGGCCCAGCAACCCCAGCAAGCCCCCAATGCAGATGACTCCAGGGTTATATGCATTGATGACATTAACCAGGCCGATCCCGAGATAGTGCCCTAGCTCATGCACAGCGCTAGTCGTCTGTGAATCCCCCCGGTTAACGTTATCCACGATATCGGCGAACGGCACTTGCTGTGGGGTTTGCTCAAGCTGTTGGTACAGCGCCTTAATAGAAGCATACATCTCCCAACAACCGCGATTGCCGCAGGTACACTTCTTGCCGTTCATATGAATCGTGGAATGCCCCAATCTCCCCGCTGTGCCTGTTGATCCGGTAAATAGTTCTCCCTTGTTGTACACACCGACAGACATCCCCCACGAACTGGTTACATAGACCAGATGCTCTACCAAACGGGAACGGCCAAAGTGGATCTCTCCCATAGCCCCGGCGTAAGGCGCAGGTTTGACATAGAAGAGAAGACTGGGATTGCGCCTGGACAACTCCTCCATCAGATGAAATCCGTTCCACTCTTGAAGGTTTGCACTGAACCCCACGATGTTCGTGTTATGATTATAATAGCCCTGGATAACGACGCCGACGCCGACAATTCCCAAGCGGCGTTGATTGTGCACACCGGCCAAATTTGCCAATATCCGGGTTATGGCCTCAACAAAGTACAACGGGTCTTTATCCTCCAACGGATAAACCTCACTTTCCAGCTTTTTGCCGGAAAGATCGGTGACGAGCACCGTAAACTGATTGATCTCCACATCGACCCCGACACAGATGCCTCCCGTTTCGTCGATATCAATCAAAATCGGCGGGCGTCCCCTTGAAGTACCGGTCGTTCCCAACTCCGCGACGATGCCTTTCTGCAAGTAAAGGTCAACGCAACTGGATACGGTCATCTTGTTGAGCCCTGTCAATGATGCGATTTTCGCACGCGACAGCGGCCGGTGGGCGAGAATCGTGCGTATGGTGTGCTCCATATTGATTTTTTTCACTAAGTCCTGATTGCCGATCGGTCCTTTGTGGCGCATAGGGTCACAACCTGTTCTATCGTTTCCATTTAGTATAACCTAGATATAAAATATATGCACTTATTCATAACAAACTTTCAATTATTCCTATAGTTAAAAAATGTATTGCAATTATTTTGTATAACTATTATACTAAATTTCGTTGAAAGCGCTTTTGACTTATTCCGGGAAACAGCGTACACGGTGAAAGCCCCCCGCCTCGATGATGCTTGAACATAGCGCGCAAATCGGCAATTACTTAACGGATGGCCGTGGAATGAACTTGTATGTTTATGACCTTGATCCGGAGGAATTCAGCCAATGCACAGGATCCTGTTTGAACGAACGGCCGGTATTTTACAGCGACTACGCGGTCGTTTCAAGCGATCTGAACGCTGCAGATTTCGGATATTTCACAAGAAAGGACGGGCGCAAACAGTCAACCTACAAGGGAATTCCACTTTATTACTATAGCAAGGACGCAAGGGTTGGGGAGATCCACGGCCGCGACATCGCGAACCGATGGAATACGATTGACCCGGCGCACTTTAACGGCACGTCGGTCTCCAACGGTATATTTAACAAGTAAGCGAAAGAACCGATCCAGGAACCCAAGCAACATGGAGGCAGTTATCAAATTCATCGAGGGGTGTATCGATCCATGAAAAAAGTCAGTCTGATGGTTATTTTATTGCTCGCGGGTCTCGTATTCATTGTCGCGTGCTCATCGCAGTCCCAAAGCAACAATTCGGCTTCCTCGAACGGAGGCAACTCCGCAACAGGCGCCGCCTCCCAGAAAGAGGTCAAGATCTCCTTCTGGTCTTGGTCCCCGGAAGATGCCGACTGGCAAAAGCTGCAAGCCTCTTTCCACGACAAATATCCGAATATTACCGTGAATTATGTGCATACCCCGTCCGCGGATTATGCGCAGAAGCTGAGTGTAGCGATCCAGGGTGGAGACATTCCGGACGTCATGGCGTTCCAGAACGGGCCGATGATCAAAACCTACACCCCCGTTCTCGAGCCTCTGGCTCCGCTCGCCAAGCAATCGCTTGGAGCGGATTGGGAGAAGCTCTTCAAAGCCGGCCCGCTCGCCGCAGCCAAAGCCAACAATTACACGACGATCCCCACCGGCGTCGACGTGACCCCTTTCCTCTCCTATGACGTGGATCTGTTCAACAAAGTTGGCGCCAAGCCGCCGAAAACGTACGACGAGCTGAAAGCGGTCGTGAAGAAGTTCGAAGACGCCAAATTGCCGGGCATCATTCCGAGAGTCGGCTTCGCCGGAGGCAAAAGCTCAACCGTGACCGATGTATACTACACCTTGGTCAACCAGATCGCGCCGGGCAAGTTATATGCAGCCGATGCAGGAAAAGCGAAGTTTACCGATCCTGAATTTATTAAAGCTACCCAAGCCTTCAAGCAATTTTATACAGACAATTTGTTCCAGGACGGAAACCTTACGACCAAGTACGACCCTGACCTGCGGCAAATGTACGAAACCAAAGGCCAGCTCCCGATGATCTTGGTCGGCAACTGGATTATGACCGATGTCGCCAATAAGAAGGCGTCCAACACCGTCGGCCGCACGTTCGGGCTCGTTCCGATGCCGACGATTGCCGGCGGGAAGACCAGTGTTCTGACGAACGGCGACGTACCTCTGGGCATCAGCAAAAATTCCAAAAACAAAGACGCCGCCTGGAAATTCATCGAGTTTATGGCGACAGGCGACTACCAGATGATCGAAAGCAAAGGGCTGCAGTTCATTCCGATTAAAGAAGGCTTGTCTCTCGATAAATCGAATTTAACGACGGATATCGAGAAACAATCGGTCGATGTGATTCTGGATACGCTGAAAAGCAACGTCGGCGGAACCCGTTTCCTGGAGAACGCCTCGATTGAGCAGGCTATCTTCACCAATCTGCAGAAGGTAGCCACCGGCGCCGCCACTCCGG
>JAJFMO010000360.1 GCA_020697475.1 Paenibacillaceae bacterium
GAAAGGAAACTTGGTCTGCTATCCGCCCAATACAGGTTGTCAACCCATACATTGGATCGCCGAATTGTCGATGCTTGCGCCTACCTGGACGAACATGTGCAAGAACGGTTTACGTTGCGCCAGTGGGCTGCGCAAGCGCACATGAGTCCAAGCCATTTCGGTTATTTATTCAATCAAGTGCTTGGGATATCCCCTGGGAAATATTTACTCGAATACCGGATGCAGCTTGCCAAGGAGTTATTGATTCATACCGATTATCCGATCCAGGAGATTGCCAGACGGGTCGGATATCCCGATCAAGGTCAGTTCAGCCGGGCGTTCCGTAATGCGGTTGACAACAATCCGCTTTCCTACCGCCGCCATGGGTTAAGGAATGAAGGCCCGTGATATGCGTTTTATACTGCCTAGAAAGTCAAAAGGAGCGCCCTCCATGGGCGCTCCTTTTGACTTCGGCATGACGATTATTCGGCGAAAATCACAGTTTTACTTTACCCCTGCAGCTTCGATGTTGGCGTTGCCAGTATCCGCCGCCTCACGCAAGGCAGTGTTGATGTCCTTCTTGCCGGCCAGCACGTCTTTCATAACAGGGGCCAACGCCTTATTCACATAGGGATCCAAATCCGTGTCATCGAGCAACGGAGCCGGCTTGTTATTGAAAACCGCCATAACATTCTTTCCGTTCATTCCCGCATCCTGACCCAACATCTTCTTATACTTGTCATCCTTGAGCGGGGACGGCATCCCGTATTTGGCAATGGCGGTCTGCACCTCATCGGTGAAGATCACATCGAGAACCTGGAACGCGGCATCCTTCTCCTTGCTGCTGCTCGCAATGGTCATGACATTATAAGGGGAAGGACCGCCGATCCCGGGCTTCTCGGGTGTGCTGGGAAGAGACACCATATCCCAGTTCATTTCCGACATGTATCTGGAATTGTTGTTGGAAATCCACATGGCTAAAACCTTGTCTTTGTAAAACATGTTGCCCGAACTGCTGTATAACTTGGGGTCGTTGCCCCCAGCTTCATAAAGGCGTTTGGCATAATCGAACGCCCTCTTCCATCCTTCCGTAGTGACAGCGGCCTTCGAAGTTTTGACATCCACTAACGGAAGACCGAACTGGGCTTGAAACGGAGTATACCAATTGCCGCCAATGGCGAACCCGTAATATTGAGTGCCTCCATCTTGACGGGTGACCTTCTTGGATAAATCCATAATTTGTTCCCACGTCATTCCATCCTTCGGATAAGGGACGCCGAATTTATCAAAAATATCTTTGTTATAGAACATCAGGTTAAAGCCGTTGGCATAAGGCAGTCCTAACAACGCTTTACCGTCGTCGGATTTCAGTCGCATCAAATCCAGCATGTGCGGTTCAATTCGGCCGATATCGAAATTGTGAGACTTGATAAGCGGAGTCAAATCGAAATTCAATCCCAGCGGCTTCAGAGTATTGACCGTACCTGAACCTCCCTGGTAAATATCTGAAGGCGTTCCGGCGGCGACTTGCTCTTCGATACTGTTGCCTTTGGTTTGCTGTACGATTTCGAGTGTAATATTCGGGTATTTTTTACCCAAAGTTTCTTTGATCGCATTATCAATCGGTTCCATAATATAATTGTCGGTGCGGCTGAACTTGATCGTCACCGGCTTGGTCACGATGGCTGAATTTTTCGCTGCCGCGTCGGCATCTTTGCCGCCGGTCGTCGCGCCGCCTCCCCCTCCGTTTCCGCAAGCGGTTACAGCGAACGCCGCCGCGCCGGCCAATGACAGCATCAGCGCGCGATTTCGAAACTTCCTCAACTTGTTCATCCCTTGACCCTCCATCTGTTTAATTGGTTTGCGGCACGTAGTCCGGGTTCGGCTCGGGAATTTTCGCCTCGATACTTTCCCTCCATTGGACGAGCCGTTGATGCATGTCGCGAGCCCTAGCCGGCTCTATGTCCGCCAGGTTCCGCTGTTCCCCCAAATCCTCGCGCAAATTGTACAGTTCCAACCGGTTGTCTTCGAAAAATTGGATCAGTTTATAATCGCCCATTCGGATGGAACAGCCCGGCGTCCCCCCTTGATTCGCGTAATGCGGAAAATGCCAATACAACGCATCCCGACCTGTCAACGTCTCGCCGCGCAACAGCGGCATCAAGCTTACCCCGTCGACATGTTGCTCCGGTCTAAGGGGCAGCCCGGCCACCTCCAGCAAAGTCGGGTAAAAGTCCGGCGACGACACCGGCTCATGGCACAGCGATCCCGGATAGGCGACACCCGGGCCCTTGATGAGCAGCGGTTCCCTGACTCCCCCTTCGTACATCCAGCCTTTGCCTTCATTCAGCGGCGCATTGCTTGTCGGATATCTCTCCGCAGTGGATAAGCCCCCATTGTCCGACGTAAAAATCACCCATGTATTGTCTGCTTGCCCGGATTGCTCAAGCGCCGTAAGCAATCGGCCGATACAGCCGTCCAGATGCTCGATCATCGCCGCATACTCGGGGTCGGATTGCACGAGCCGGCGGATGACCCGCCCCTTGCCTTTGCGCTCGGTCGGGTAAAACTCTCCTACGCGAGTCGTCTCCACGTGATCAAGCCCCAAATCCTTGGCCTTGCGCTTATATTTCGTCACCAACTCCTGGTTCGGCGCCTGAATCGGGGTATGCACAGAATAATGCCACAAGTTGAGAAAGAATGGCTTGCTGCGATCAGCGTCCTGAATCAACGATATCGCTTCATCGGTCAGCCGATCGGTCAGGTGCTCGCCATCCGGGCCATCCGTAAGCGTCTCGATCCCGTAAGGGCTGAAATAGCCTTTGCGCGGGGCCCCCCAGCTGCAACCACCGATATTGACATCAAATCCATGGTTTTGCGGATAGTAAGCGCTATCGTCACCCAGGTGCCATTTGCCGACATGCCAAGTCTGGTAACCGCCTTGCCGCAAAGCCGATGCCAAGCTCCGCTCTTCGAGCGGCAAATACTTCAAATACGGAGCATCGATCACCTTCCCGCGATCGGTATGTCCGTTAATGTAATTCGTCATGCCAACCGTAGCCGGATACTTTCCGCTCATAATGCTCGCCCGCGTCGGTGAACATACCGGGCAAGCCGCATACGCGTCCGTAAATCTGACGCTTTCTTCGGCCAGACGATCCAGATGAGGAGTCTCATAGAAGCTGCTGCCGTAACAGCCGAGATCACGCCAACCCATATCGTCAATTAGGATGAAAATAATGTTTTGTTTTTGCATTAAATGGTTTCGCTCCTTATGTGATTACGCCAGAATTGATTCATGTTATACTAACGGTAGCATTTTCGCTTGAGAATCGATAGGGCATATCCTGCGACACTTTTGACATTTCTTACGATTTGCGTTTTCCGGGAAGGAGTCGTACCGTCTTTATGCAATCGCTTTCGATATTAAATCTGGAATGGGGTTTCGAGCTTCGTTTCATCAGGCAGTTCGTTAGACCGTGGAGTCATACGTTCGGCCCGTATAACAACCCGTTTCACGTATTTTGGCTGGTGTTGGAGGGAAAGCGCACGATTCAGATCGACCATACTCCGGTCCTTCTCGAACAAGGGAATCTCGTTTGCTTTCCGCCAGGTGTCCCGATACAGATGCTTGCCGCGAATTCCGATAACGGAGAATTCCATTACTTGTCGATCGGATGCTATGCTCGACTCGGCCCCTTCGATCTTCGCCACTTGTTTCGCAACAACACTCCGATTGTCAAGAAACGCGACTTGACTCGACTCGAATCATTGGCTGAAGTTTGGCAAAGCGCTTGCAAAGAACAGTTAAGATTACGGCAGTGGCGTATGAACGGCTTGCCTCACAAGTCGGCGGGACTGCAGCAGGCCTCCTTGTGCATGCTCCGTCTGGAAGGCCAAATGCGCATAGTCTATGCCGAACTGCTGGCATTGTTTGGCGGAATGAGAGCGCTGTCAATCGATACGTTGGATCCTCGTATCGTCGAGGCATGCCGATATGTGCGCGAGCACGTTCACGACAAGTTTTCCTTGAGCCAGTGGGCGGCTTCCGTGCACCTCAGCCCGAGCCATTTCAGCCATCTGTTCAACAAAGTACTCGGGATTTCCCCGATCAAATATTTGCTCGATTACCGGTTGCAGCGGGCCAAAGATTTGCTCGTGCATACCGTCTATTCGATCAAGGAAATTGCCGAGTTGGTCGGTTATTCCGACCAAAGCCAGTTCAGCCGGGCTTTCCGCAAGGCGGAATCGGTCGGCCCGCTGTCCTACCGCAATAATTGGAGGAGAATCGAGGAGTTATTGTAAGGGGAAGGCGGGGTCACCCCGCCTGTTCCTCCGTCTTCAAACCTTCCATATGGCGCGTATCGTTCAGGTGCCGCAACAAGGTGCGATCCTCCATGTACTTGATCAACGTAATGCCGCAATTTTCGTGGGTAAACCTGGCGTTGGACCCGGGGTCCACACCGAGAATGCATCGAAGCAGCATCGAACAGGAAACGGCATGGACGACGCAAGCGATCCGCTGAAATTGACCGCTCACCGCGAGCGCCCGCAGCTTGTCGGCAACGCGCCCCATCCGCTGAAACAGCTCCTCCTCGCTTTCCTGCGTCCAATGCCGCGCCCAACCCAATTCGTCGGCTTCTTCCGGCAGCGCGACGTTGGAGTATTGCCGGGCAATCTCCGACCGCGGCAGCCCGTTGTCGTGGCGGCTGTAACCCCGCTCGCACAGTTC